>QMQC01000150.1 GCA_003648875.1 Actinomycetota bacterium | reverse complement strand
CGATGAGGTGCAGCTTGCAGCCGGTATTGACCGCCAGACGCATCAGGTTCCCAGTATTCGGCGGGATCTCCGGCCGCCACAGCACTACATCGAACACAGTTGTCAGCTCTCTCCGCGCCTGGCCTTCTCGAACAGCAGAAGGAAGCTCAGGGCAGGGTCTTTCGACTGGACCGTCTTGATCTGGTCCCAATGTTGCCTGACCTGGTCCGTCATCCATTCTGCGATGTGACCTATGTCCATCCAACGATATGCGTACCGACGATCGGTCGGTGGCTTCGTGGCGAACACCAGTTGACGAAGACGGATCCCTGCAGGGTGGAACGCAACACCGGTCTCGATCAGCTCCTTGACGAGCTCGTCCTCGACCTCGGATTCCATTGCCCCGAAGCGACAAAGCACAGCAGCAACGACCGCTGGATCCCTGGCAGCCTTGTTCATCTCGGCTGCGCCCTCCTTCACCTCACCGATGATGAACTCAATCTGGCTCTCCGAGAGATCCAGTTCGAGGTCAGGTTCGATGCGAAGACCACCTGTTGGTGACTCGGATCCGAACCCACCAGCTCCGGGGAATCTCAGCGCAAGCACATCCACGTCCGTGACGTTGCGGGTAGTGAGACCGATGCTCTCGAGAATCGGATATTCGGTAACGGTGAAGAACCCGTTCGTCTGCAGGTAGCTGCGAACGAGGGCGACTGCTGTGTCCATGGTTCCATGCTAGATGGCGGCGTCAGCGTTCCATGACCGGCTTCTCAGCCACACGACACCGAGGGCGATCAATCGCCAACCCACCATGATTCCGACCAACCAGGCACCGGACACAATGATGAACATTCGTGCCGTCCCCTCGTGCCACAGATAACTGCGCATCAGCATCCCAGCGGTCAGGGTGATGACGCCAAGCAGGACTCCGTTAACAATCGACAGTGGTTTGATCCAGGCGCGAATGGCGAAGACGCCACCGGCGAGCGCGATCAGAAAGGGGGCAGCAACGCGAAGGATGCCGGCAAGTTGGTAGGTGAAGCCGTGAAAGTCCGCACCAATGGCAGCGAACGAGATCACAACGATCGTATCGATCATCCAGAACCAGCGTTTCATACCCGGGAGGGTATCGAACTCGTGGGTCTCTCGTGCAAGCCGGGGCGCTTCTATCCTCGCCCGCAGGAGGCCTGATGGATTTTGACTTCACTGATGAACAGAACGCTCTGCGTTCGATGGTGCGCGAGTTCGCCGAGGACCGGATCACACCGAATGCTGAGCAGTGGGACGCCGATCACCACTTCCCCGCTGACATCGTGCGCGAGATGGGTGACCTCGGTCTCTTCGGCATCACGGCAGACGAGGAGTGGGGTGGAGCAGGGGCAGACTTCACAAGCCTGTGCATAGCGATCGAGGAGATAGCCAGAGCAGACCAGTCGATGGCAATCACGATCGAAGCGGGTGTTGGGCTCGGCATCAACCCGATCCACCAATTCGGATCAGACGAGCAGAAGGCGAAGTGGCTTCCCGACCTCGTGGCAGGCAGGACACTTGCTGGATTCGGCCTCACCGAGGCTGAAGGTGGCTCAGACGCTGGTGCCACCGCGACCAAGGCGGTTCTTGATGGTGACGAGTGGGTCATCAATGGGTCGAAGGCGTTCATCACGAACTCAGGAACTGCCATGACGAGCGTTGTCACGATCACGGCCAGCACAGGTCCGAGTGAGATCTCGACGATCCTCGTGCCGCTGGGTACCGAGGGTTTCACCGTCGAGCCCGGGTATCGCAAGATGGGATGGCGAGCGTCAGACACCCACCCCCTCACCTTCATTGACGCCCGTGTGCCGGCCGACAACCTGCTTGGTGAAAGAGGAAAGGGGTTCCACCAATTTCTCTCGACTCTCGATGACGGGCGGATAGCCGTAGGTGCGATGGCGGTCGGCGTTCTCCAGGCCTGCCTTGAAGAATCGGTCGCCTACGCCAGCGACCGCCACGCATTCGGCAAACCCATCGGCTCCTACCAGGCAATCGCCTTCAAGTGTGCAGACATCGAAGTGATGACCAACGCCGCCCGGCTGCTGACGTACAAGGCTGCATGGTTGAAGGATCAAGGAATGCCGTTCAAGCAGGAGGCAGCGATCGCAAAGCTGTACGCCTCAGAAGCAGCAGTCACAGCCACGCGCGACGCAACCCAGATCTTCGGCGGTGCCGGATTCATGGACGAGACGCTCGTCGCACGTCACTATCGGGACTCGAAGGCTCTCGAGATCGGCGAAGGCACCTCGGAAGTCCAACGTCTCGTGATCAGCCGCGGCCTCGGCCTCCCCACCGGCTAACCCTCACACGTCTGGCGTCCATACGCGCCGTATACGGCGCGTATGGACGCCAGAACGGAGTCATCTGAGATCGATGCGCTCGATGAGGTACGCAGCGAGCAGGTCGAGGTCGGGTGCAACGCCAAGACCGGGACCCTGGGGCACCGAGACCCACCCGGCTTCGAATCTCGAGCCAGTGACATCACGCTCGAGGAACCACTCCGCAGGGGCAACGTCGGACACGAAAGCATCGGGGCAGGCCCCGAGGATGGCGGTGTAGGAGCGGCCGATCCCGGTCTCGAGGAGTCCCGAGGCCCTCCATAGCTTCCCAGCAGCGCCGGCGAGGCTGCGAACTGCAAGAGCACCGGACCAGCCGAGGCGGCCTGGTTTGATGACCACACCGTCGACATGGTCGAACCGAAGGATCCGCTCGGCATCCGCCATCGATCGCACAGATTCGTCAGCGAACACGGGAGCACCAATCCAATCTCTTGCGGCCTTCGCCGCATCCGAATCGAGAGTCGCGACCGGCTGCTCCAGATAGGCGATATCCAGATTCGCCACTACCTGCAGTTCGGCGGCAACGTCGAAATCAAACGAACCGTTTGCGTCGAGTCCGATCACGACATCGGGATGGCTCTGTCTGATCTCTCTGACATGACCGAGATGCCCGGGTGCGATCTTGAGCTTGAATCGTGAGATCCCTCCTGCAACGGCGCGCTGAACCACAGCGACCGGGTCCTCCAGACCCACGGCGAGCGACGAAGGGATGGTGTCACTCGTTGCTCCGGCCTGCCGGGCCAAGGAGTCTCCGGCGATCCTCGCTTGAAGGTCCGCACCGGCCTCATCGAGAGCCGCCTTCAGCGTCGGGGTGCTCACCCCTGAGCGAGCTGCGTGAAGCACCTCAGCCATGTGTTCGTCCTGTCCGGGAAACGGTGCCGCCTCGCCCCATCCGAACGGGTCATCACCCAATCGAACGAGGGCGATGCTCCGGGACATGACAGTGCCACCGGCCGTTGAAAACGGAGTTCTGAGCGGTATCTCGAGGTGAAAGATCGTGACCGGCCGGTTCGCCATGTTCCTCCGTCGACTCTGGGACGATAGCGACGCGATGGCTCGACCCGCGTACAGGCCGACATGGGCATGAGCGGAGGACAGGAGGTAGCCTCCGGTTGCAGTCATCAAGGAGACTCCATGAAGCTGATCGAATGTGTTCCCAACTTCTCAGAGGGAGCAGATCGTGCCGTCATCGACGCCATAACGGCCGAGGTAACGGCTGTCGAAGGAGCGGAACTCCTCGACGTCGATCCCGGTGTCGCAACAAACCGCACCGTCGTGACGTTCGTCGGGTCGCCAGAGGCCGTCGAGGAGGCAGCGTTTCGCGCGATCGCCAAGGCAGCGCAACTCATCGACATGACGCACCACACCGGAGAGCATCCCCGCATGGGTTCGACAGATGTTTGCCCGTTCATCCCTGTCGAGGGCGCCACGATGCAGGACTGCGTCGAGATTGCACGCAGGCTCGGCGAGCGCGTCGGAAGCGAGCTCGGCATCCCGGTCTACCTCTACGAGCATGCTGCGCCTGACGGCAGACGATCGCTCTCAGACGTGCGCAGCGGCGAGTACGAAGGACTCGCAGCGCGCGATGACGCCCCCGATTTCGGCCCGGCCTTCAACGCCTCCGCCGGCGCGACGGCCATCGGAGCGAGACAGTTCCTGATCGCCTACAACGTGAACCTCAACACGTCGGATCGACGCCTCGCACATCAGGTCGCCTCGGCTGTTCGCAGCCTGGGCACCGCAACGAGAGATTCACAAGGAAAGATCGTCAAGGACGAGGATGGGAAGACAGTTTTTGCACCGGGGCGGTTCAGCGAAGTGAAGGGCGTGGGCTGGTACATCGAAGAGTATGACAGAGCCCAGGTGTCGCTGAACCTCACGGACTCGTCCGTGTCGCCCATGCATGAGGTATTCGAGGCCTGCCGACAGGAGGCGACGAAACGAGGCATGCGAGTCACGGGCTCTGAGCTCGTGGGGCTTGTCCCCCTCGAGGCGATGCTCTCCGCGGGTGATCACTTCCTGGCGGCCCAAGGTCGAACCACGGCCATCCCAGAGGCTGATCGGATCCGCATGGCCGTCGTGTCGCTCGGTCTCGACGAGATCGGTGAGTTCGATTCGGCAACGAAGATCGTTGAATATCGATATCGCGGGGTACCGGAGGGACTGGTCACCGCGACAGTCGCGGGATTCACTGATGTGCTCTCACAGGACTCCGCAGCTCCCGGGGGCGGCTCGGTCGCAGCGCTCGTGGGAGCGCTCTCCGCAGCGCTCTCCTCGATGGTGGCATCGCTGACGTTCGCAAAGCAGGGTATGGAGGACTCGAAGCAACACATGGAGGCCGCCGGGCGTGATGCGCAGTCATTGAAGGATTGGTTCCTCGCTGCGGTCGACAGGGACACCAACGCCTTCAACGGCGTCCTCACGGCAATTCGCTTGCCCCGCAACACCGATGAAGATCGTGCCACTCGTGAGACGGCCATGGCTGCAGCGAACCTAGAAGCAACTCTCGTCCCGCTCGAGGTGCTCGAGCGAAGTACCGAAGCGTTGGAACTGGCATTGCACACGGCCCGAAACGGCAACCCGCACCCGGTAACAGATGCCGGTGTCGCCGGAGCCTGTGCCGTCGCAGCCGCAGAAGGAGCATCACTGAACGTGCGCATCAACCTCGACGGTCTCGATGGCGACACAACCGAGATCACCGACCGTCATGATCGTGCACTGGAGCGAGCGCGCGGTCTCGGAAGGCAAGTTGCAGAAGCGGTCGACCTGCATCTCGCCGGTCCCGAAGCAGACTGACGGCGGCGCTCACGATGGTGACCGGTACCGAACTGACATGAGCTTGACCGTCGAGTAGGTCGACGCTGTACGTTGTATGTGATCAGACGAGGCGATCGTGAGGTCGACGTGGACGAAACAGCACTCCGGTCGAGATCTCGATTCAGATTCGGCGCGATCCTTGTGGCGATGGTCGTTGTGGGTGACGCAGGGTATCTCGGCTTCGTCGCCTTCGTCGGGTCT
>QMQC01000149.1 GCA_003648875.1 Actinomycetota bacterium | reverse complement strand
GTACATGTCTGCGAGACCCTGCTGAACGTCAGCCACGACGTTCCTGACCACCGGCTTGCGGTGGCTTGTCCCCATGAAGGACCCAGCCGTGAGAGCGAGATCATCGACGAATCTGGACCTCACTCGACCGGGTCCGGACCCAAACCTACCGTCCTGCGGCAGGAGATCGCTCGGAATCGTGATCTTGGGAGTCTTGGTCATGCCTATCGTGAACCCATCCACTCGATAGTCGGAGAGTAGACCTTATGAAGCACGGTGCATCGATATCGAAGAGGGCTCTCGCTGTCAGTCCGTCAGCAACCCTCGCTATCACGGCCAAGGCGAGAGAACTACGTGCCGCGGGCATTCCTGTCATCGGATACGGAGCGGGGGAGCCTGACTTTCCGACTCCAGAACCGATCGTTGAGGCTGCTCTCCGTGCCGCAAGGGACCCGAGATCGCATCACTACTCACCAGCTGCGGGTCAGCCAGACCTCCGCGAGGCAATTGCGGCAAAGACGCAACGCGACTCGGGATTCGTCGTGGATCAATCACAGGTCGTCGTGACCAACGGCGGAAAGCATGCTGTGTACCAAACATGCCAGGTGTTGGTCGATCCGGGTGACGAGGTTCTGCTCCCATCGCCGTACTGGGTGACATATCCGGAGGCGATCGCCCTCGCAGGTGGAGTACCGGTCGTCGTGCCGACTGACGAGTCATCGAACTTCACGGTGACGGTTGACCAACTCGACGCTGCGGTAACGGAACGAACGAAGATGCTGATCTTCGTGAGTCCCTCGAACCCCACCGGAGCTGTGTACACGGAGGACCAGATCAGAGCAGTCGGTGAGTGGGCTGCCGATCGTCGTATCTGGGTCATGACCGACGAGATCTATGAGCATCTCGTGTACGGCGACGCGACATTCCATTCGATGCCTGTCGTTGTGCCTGAAATGGCAGACCGATGCGTTGTCGTGAACGGGGTGGCAAAGACGTATGCCATGACCGGTTGGCGGGTGGGCTGGATGATCGGACCCCCTGACGTTGCCTCAGCTGCGACACGAATTCAGTCACATCTCACGTCGAATGTGAACAACGTCGCTCAAGCAGCAGCTCTCAACGCCGTCTCGGGATCTCTTGACACTGTCGACATGATGTGCGAGGCCTTCGACAGGCGGAGGCGCTCCATGATCGAGATCTTGGGATCGATCGACGGCGTTACATGCACGACACCAGAGGGTGCGTTCTACGCGTTTCCCAACATGACAGGACTCTTGAACCGGCCCATTGGCGGAAGGACGGCAACATCGACCATGGAGCTTGCGGCTCTTCTGCTCGAAGAGGTGAGTGTTGCGATCGTACCGGGAGAGGCATTCGGTGCCCCCGGTTACGCAAGATTGTCCTTCGCTCTCTCCGATGCCGATCTTGTGGAGGGTCTCGAACGAATCGTAGAATTCGTAGCTAGAAGCTGAAGGCTTCGAGCGCACCGACCACTTCGGCCCACGCCCTGGAAGATGGGTCGATGAGTTCCATGTGTCCGCAGTCGGCGATCATCGTCATCGGTGCCGTGCCGCCTCCGAGCGCGACATACGCCTCCGTCTGGGATGGGTGTACCACGTCATCTTCGATGCCATGGACAAGGCGCACAGGTGCTGCCGGACGTCCCCTGAGCTCCGCCTGGTCCCAGAGTCGAGGGGCATCTTCGCGTGACGCGCCGAGGAACAGAGCCACCGGGTCGTCATCGGGATGTGACTCTGCGGTTGCGAGGAGGTTTGACACCGCGCAGAGTGCGACGGCTCCGGAAACCCCACCATCGTCGTGGGCAACGGACAAGGCGAGGTATCCGCCTGCCGAGTGGCCGATCGCAACCAGGCGTCCGGGATCGAGATTGTGCTCCACGGCATTGTGGCTGATCCACTGGATAGCACTCTCGATGTCGCGTGGCGCCGTTGCATAGGATCCGTCGCCGCGGTGATACTCCACGTTCACCGTTGCCCATCCGAGGTTGGTGAGTGCGACCGCGATCGGATCCATCAGGTCGCGTTTCCAGATCTCTCTCCAGAAGCCGCCGTGGATCAGCAATGCGACGCGATGAGGGCCGTCACCGGAAGGTGTTCTCAGATCGAGCACCGTGTCGGACCCCGAGCCATATCGAGCGGTGATCGGAGGGTGTGATGTGATCGCGACGAGATGATCGATTGCGTGCAGGTAGCCATCGGTGCCTCGGCCGACGATGGTGAGATCACACACATCTGTCAGAACCGAGAGATGGCGCCATGACTCACGCTCATGGATGTTCGATATGTGCACCTCGACCGTTGGTAGTCCAACCGCGGCTATGGCGTCCCCAATCGCGTATGAATAGTGCGTCAAGGCACCCGCGTTGATCACGAGACCGTCGTATCGGGCAACCCCTTCCCCGATGGCATCGACGATCGATCCCTCGTGGTTGGATTGGAACGTTTCGATCGTCGCTTCGATGGCGTCAGCCTTGAGCTGCCATTGAGCTTCGAGGTCGGACAGAGTCGCTGTCCCATAGATGTCGGGCTCCCTGGTTCCGAGGAGGTTCAGATTTGGTCCGTTGATGACGAGGATGCGCATGGGATTCAGTCTTGATGGTTTCGCGTACTCACGCAAATGTGCGTGGGTCGTGATCGGACCGGAATTCGCACGCAGTTGCCGATGTTTCGATCCCGATGCCGGCCTCGATCGATTCCCGACTGCCCACTATGTGTCGAGCGAAGCGCTCCATGACTGCCGATGTGTCCACGTCTGCGATGTCAGAGATACTTCCCGTTGCGGCCGGGTCCATGTCAAGACCCAATGCCTCATAGACCGGCCCCAGCACCGAGTTGATCGAAGCACCATCCTTCACGACGATCATGCCTGCGATCTGGCTCGCATGACGGGCCAAACGCTGACCTGACCCCATCACCTTCCCGCCACCACGCACCGACACGCTGTATTTGCCCGGGCAGTATTCGCGTGGCAACTCACCAGCAGTCGCCGACACTTCGAAGGACCCGAGCGTGTCTATGACGCTGTCTGTGACCACTTGGAACAGGGCGTGCATGTTGCGAACGGGATCCGGAGTGGGGACTGTCCAAGAGAAGCGGACCACGTGTTCATGGAAGACCACGGCGCGACCCCCGGCCAACCGAATTGTTGGATCGAAGCCACTGTCGATGGCGATCGCAACTGCCCTGTCGAATCCCGACGTGACGGCATCGTGTCTTCCGAAGGCAACGACCCGGTGTGGTCGTCCGATCTGCAGGGTCTCCGGGAGGTCACCATCAGAAACCTGCTGCAGAATCGCACGAGAGATCGCTGTATCGAGCGGAGCATCGCCCGTGAGGTGGTCACTTACGATGTGGACGAGGGTGTCTTCCATGACGCTCGAGGCTATCAACGGTTCTCAGCTCACGCTCTCCTCCTCTGCCTCTCGGCACCCAGGAGCCCAGACCGCAAACCGCAAACCGCGAATCGTTGGCCAAGACCCTCCTCAGGCGAGACTGCGGCTTTCGGAGGAGCGTTCTCCGATCGGCTGCCTGACGGTCGATCGCAATCAGGGGTGCTGTCGGTTATTGAGAAACCGTGCCATCCTTCCGAGCATGACACGGTTGATGGTCGGTGCATTGGCGCTCTCTGTTGTGCTTGCTGCCTGTGGGGATGCGGGTCTCCTCGATGGCGTTGGCGACCGCACTCGCGCCTACGCCCAAGGCGACGCGACCACCACAACCGTTGTGGCTGTCGTTGCTGGAACCGGAGATGAAGGACTCATCGGTGCGACTGCCGTGGAATGGTTCAACGACGACCTTCCCAACGAGATGACCGGAACGCCGGAGCAGGTGATCCGAGGCGTGTGGGAGCGTGAGTTGAACAGCAGGTTCGTTCAGTCCTCGAGATCAGAGATTTCCACGGCGATGCCCACGATCGCCTTCCCCGACCTCGTGCCCGAAACCGTCCGGTGGATCACAAGTCAGCTCGTCTACGATGAGACCACCGGTGGTCTTGATCCGGACATTTCTGCCGCCTTCGGAATGTGGACATCGGATCCCTATCAATCCAACTCGGCCAGACTCGGGGTGCTTCGTGTGGGTCAGGCAGCTGCAGATCTGCTTGCGGCGAGATCTGAGATCGTCCCGATCATCGTCCCGGATGGGATCAGCCTCGGATGGACGGAGGCAGGGCATCGGTACGAGTTGTTCTGTCGATCCAACATTTCAGAGGAACTCTGCATCGACATCGCCAACTCAGCCGTAGCCCTCTCAGGCCTGCTTCCGTAGTCGCTGACGCTCGCGGGGCTCGCTTCCGAAGCCTGGAGGAGTGGATTTCGGTTGTCGGTCATCGGGCGTCGGATCTCGGTTATCGGTTATCGGTTATCGGCCATCGGATTACTGTTCCGCTATGCACGGATCTTCCTGGGGCGCATTCATGCGTCATGACGAGAATCAGTCGACACCTGAAATCGACAGAGAGCTGATCGGTCGCGTCATCACGTATGCAAGGCCGTACAAGCTTCATGTAGCCGTGGTGCTTGCCACCATCGTCGTGATTTCGATTCTGTCACTCGCACCACCGCTGTTGATGCGCGGTCTCATCGATCAGGCGATCCCGGAGGAGAGTCTGCGACTCGTCACATTGCTCGGTATCGGCATGGTTGCGGTGCCCTTCGTGAACGGAGTTGTGGGGGTGATCCAGCGCCGGGCATCCGCCAAGATGGGCGAAGGGATCATCTACGACCTCCGTCGAGAACTGTTCGATCATCTCCAGCAGATGTCTCTCGGGTTCTTCACCAATACCAAGACCGGCGAGCTCATGTCCCGGCTCAACTCTGATGTGATCGGTGCACAGCAAGCTGTGACATCGACGTTCGTGTCTCTCGTTGCGAACATCTTCACGGTCGTGGCGACGTTGATCGTCATGTCGAGGCTTGAGTGGCGCCTGACGCTTTTGGCCGTTTCGATCCTTCCGTTGTTCATCATTGCTTCTCGCCGCGTCGGCAAGCGACTGCGGGACATCCGACGACGGCAGATGGCTGCCAACGCCGAGATGAACTCGGTGATGCAGGAAACCCTCTCAGTTTCCGGCGCGCTCCTCGTGAAGTTGTTCGGGCGGTCAGAGTTCGAGCACGACCGGTTTGCCACACATGCATCCCAGGTCCGAGATCTCGGCATCACGCAGGCAACGATCGGTCGTTGGTTCTTTATGGCACTCGGTCTCGTTGCGGCACTTGGTACCGCTGCAACCTTCTGGCTCGGCGCTGTGTTTGTCATCAACGGAACGCTGACCGTTGGGACGATCGTCGCACTCAGCGCGTATCTTGGCTCGCTGTACGGACCGATGTCAGCCCTTGCGAATGCGAGGGTCGAGTTCACCACATCTCTCGTGTCTTTCGAGCGTG
>QMQC01000148.1 GCA_003648875.1 Actinomycetota bacterium | reverse complement strand
GACCACACAGCAGTCATCTCTGGGGTCGAGTAACGCTCGATCATCCCTTGAGTCCCTCGCGATAGGTGGCGAGCTTCTCCGCAACGGCTTGGTCTGTGACAGAGAGGATGGATGCAGCCAGATAGCCGGCGTTTGCGGAACCATCGATGGCGACCGTCGCCACGGGGATGCCCGTCGGCATCTGCACGGTGGACCACATGGCATAGACCCCACCGAGGCCTCCCGCCGCAATCGGGATGCCGACAACCGGCAAAGTTGTGTGCGCTGCTACAGCCCCCGCGAGGTGAGCTGCCTTGCCGGCGCCACAGACGATCACGCCGAACCCGTTCGCTCGCGCATTCGTAGTGAACTCTGCGACCTTCTCAGGGGTGCGATGTGCAGACATCACGTGCACTTCGTGTTCGATCTCGAACTCTGCGAGTACGGCTGCGCACGCTGCCATCTTCGACATGTCCTTCTCTGATCCCATCAGGATCGCGACCTTCATGGTGATGTCCCTTCCTGTTTCGCAGCGATGTCAGTGCGGAACTGCTTTCCCTTGAATTCGATGTGTTGCGCGGCAGCGTACGCGTTGTCCCTCGCTTCGCCAATGTTGTCACCGAGACCGACGATGTTCAGCACCCGTCCCCCCGAGCTGACCAGCCGCCCGCCGGCTTCGCGGGTGCCTGCATGGAAGACCAGGATGTTCTCGATGTGGTCGAGGCCTGTGATCCTGAGTCCCTTCACAGGTGACTCCGGGTAGCCGGGTGCTGCAAGCACGACGTCGACAGCGGCACGGTTGGACCAGGTGACACCGTGGCCGGTCAGTCCCTCGTTCGATGCTGCGTTGAGTACGGCAAGCAGATCCGAAGTGATGCGTGGCATGAGGACCTCGGCTTCTGGATCACCGAGCCTGCAATTGAACTCGAGTACCTTGGGTCCGTCGGATGTGAGCATGAGTCCGACATAGAGGAACCCCGTGTAGTCGATGTCTCTCGATGCCAGCTCACCCAGAGTCGGCAAGGCAACGTGAACCGTCGTCCAGTCGACAAGATCGTCATCGATGTCCTCCACAGGCGAGAAGCTGCCCATTCCCCCGGTGTTTGGCCCTTCATCATCATCGAGCAGTCGCTTGTAGTCCCTCGCGGGCTGAAAGGGGATGGCTTCGCCGTCGGCACACAGGTAGAAGATCGACACTTCGTCCCCTGTGAGATGCTCCTCGATCACGACAGCCGAACCCGCAGCACCGAACCTACCTTCGAGACACCCGTCCACCCACTCGATGGCTGCCTCGAGCGACTCTGTCACAAGGACGCCTTTGCCAGCCGCGAGACCATCGGCCTTGACAACGTATGGTCCTGATGATTCCTCGAGATGTATGACAGCGGTCTCGCGATCACGGAAGGTCGCTGAGCCTGCTGTCGGGACCTCCGCAGCAGCCATTATCTCTTTTGCGAACGATTTCGAGGACTCGAGCCTTGCCCCGGCACTGGTCGGTCCGAACACGGGTATTCCTTCAGCGTTCAGTGCATCCGCCACTCCGGCGGCCAATGGACCTTCAGGGCCAACAACGACAAGGTCGATCGCTCTCTCTCTGCACAGTGCCACCACCGCAGCGGGATCTTCAGGGTCGACATCGGCAGCGACATCACCAAGGGTGCCCAAGCCGGGGTTCCCCGGACAAGAAATAAGCCGATCAAGCATCGGACTCTGGGCGAGCTTCCAACCGAGTGCGTGTTCTCTGCCGCCACCACCGAGAAGAAGTACCCGCATGTGGTCAGCCCTTCGTCAGGGTCGCTTTGCGACCCGGACCAACAGATACGGTCTTGATCGGCACTCCGCAGAGTTCTTCGATCCGCTCGACGTAGTCCCTCGCAAGACGCGGCAGGTCCTCGTACTCCTTCACCGTCGTGATGTCTTCCGCCCAACCCTCATGTTGCTCGTACACGGGTGAGCAATTGTGAAGGACGCGCTGTTGGCGGGGCATCTCGGTGAACGTGTTGCCCTCAGCTTCGTATGCGGTGGCGATCTTGATTGTGTCGAAGTGGGAGAGAATGTCGAGCTTGGTCAGGGCTATCTCGGTGAGTCCGTTCACCCGCGCAGAGTATCGCATGGCAACCATGTCGAGCCAGCCGCAACGCCGTCGTCTTCCCGTCACAACGCCGTACTCACCGCCGACGTCGATCAGCCTGTCGCCGATCTCGTTCTTCAACTCTGTCGGGAACGGGCCAGTTCCGACTCTCGAGATGTAGGCCTTGGTGACACCGATGATGTTGTCGATCATGTTCGGTCCGATGCCGATTCCGACGGGTGCACCTCCCGCGGTTGGGTTGGATGAGGTGACGAATGGATACGTGCCGTGATCGATGTCCAGGAGTGTTCCCTGGCCCCCTTCGAAGAGCACGTTCTTGCCTTCGTTCAATGCCTCCCATACGAGAAGCGATGTGTCGGCTACGAACGGCTCGAGCCTGTCGGCATAATCGAGGTACTCCTCAGCGATTTCATCGAAGTCGATCGGGAGCTGGTTGTAGACCTTGACGAGCAGCTTGTTCTTCTGCTTGAGGACTGCGGCGAGTTTCTCGAGGAAGATCTTCTCATCGAAGAGATCCTGCACCCTGATTCCGGAGCGAGAGAACTTGTCTGTGTAGGCAGGGCCGATGCCACGCTTGGTCGTGCCGATCATCGAGTTGCCCAGGTACCTTTCGATGACTGCATCGAGCTTGCGGTGATAAGGCATGATCAGATGGGCGTTGCTCGAGATCTTCACCCGCGACGGATCGATGCCTTTCCTGGTGAGCGTCTCCATCTCTTCGAAGAACCATCTCGGATCGACGACGACGCCGTTACCGATCACCGGAGTGACGGTGGGGTAGAGGACGCCGGACGGAATGAGGCTCAGTGCGAACTTCTGGTCGGCGGTGACGATGGTGTGTCCTGCGTTGTTTCCGCCCTGATAGCGGACCACTATGTCGGCTTTTTCCGATAGGAGATCCGTGATCTTTCCCTTTCCCTCATCGCCCCATTGGGCGCCAAGAATCACCGATGCCGGCATGCTCTCCTCCAGTTCGCTGCCCTCGGTGCGGAGTGTACAGGTGGCGAAGTTGCGGACGAATCCGAGTGGAGCGGTTGCCACCAGTGACCCGATATGGCTAGGTTGCAGTCACTCGATCCGTGATCGGGGGCGGTGATGATCATCACCGCACTATTCGAATACCCAAAATGGAGGAGAAGTATCAGCATGCTTAAGAGACTTGCTGTGCTCTTTGCTGTTCTCGCACTCGTGGCCGCGGCATGCGGCGGAGGCGACGGCGGCGACACAACTACGACGGCCGCTGACGGCGACGGCGATGCACCCACTCAGGCGCCAAGTGGAGGCACCCTTGAGACGGTGCTCGCTCGTGGAGAGTTGATCTGTGGTGTTGGCGGTGCCGCTGTTGGTTTCTCTGAGACTGACTCTGATGGCAACATGGTTGGCTTCGATGCGGATTACTGCCGCGCCGTTGCCGCAGCCGTGCTTGGCGATGCGACCGCAGTTCAGTTCAAGACCCTGACCGCCGCTGAGCGGTTCGAGGCCCTGAAGAACAACGCGATCGACGTCCTCATCAGGAACACGACGTGGACCCAGAGCCGCGACACGGACATTGGTATGGACTTCGCTGCTACCACGTTCTACGACGGCCAGCAGATGATGGCAAACCCTGCAACGTTGCCGGGCGTCACGCCTGACAGTAGCTTTGAGGCCATTGACGGCGCAACGGTCTGCACCAACGCAGGAACGACGACCGAGAAGAACATCTCTGAGGGTGCCGCGGTCAATGGTGTGAGTATCACGCTTGAGACCGTCGAGAGCTTCTCAGAGGCGATGGACAAGTTCAAGACCGGCACCTGTGACATTGTCACAACGGACGGTTCGGGCCTCTTCGGCAACCGTGCAGCGGAAGCTGCGGCGGGTACGGCCGGTGCAGCCGACTGGGTCATCTTCCCGACGTCGCCGATCTCGAAGGAGCCGCTCGGTCCTGTCGTCCGTCAGGGTGACAGCCAGTGGTTCGACATAGTCAACTGGACGGTGTTCGCCACCTTCATCGCTGACGAGAATGGTGTCACGAGTGCCAACATCGACAGCACGATGGGCAACACGCCTGAGCTCGAGCGTCTCTTCGGAACCCACGAGGGGGAGCTTCAGACGGCGATGGGCCTGGCGAAGGACGCCTTCTACCAGGTCATCAAGCAGGTTGGTGCCTACGGAGAGCTGTTCGAGAAGCACCTGACCGGGCCGCTTAGCCTTGAGCGTGTTGGCTCGTTCAACATGCAGTGGTACGACGGTGGTCTCATTTATGCGCCACCAGCTCGCTAGGTAGCAAAGAGCTAATTGGAAGAGGCGCCCTCAGGGGCGCCTCTTCCAATTAGGGCACAGAGCCCAGAGCACGGACCATGAAGAAACAACTCCGATTACTCGCATAGTTGCTGCGGCCCCGTCTATGGTGCCTCGCACGAGGAGACGGAAGGCGAAAGAGTGACCGTAGAGGTCAGGCAACAGGCGAAGACACCACTGTGGCGAAACGCGATGGTTCTCAAATGGGCCGCGCAGATCTTCGTGCTTCTCGCAGCCACCGGACTGCTCGTCGTCCTAGCGACGACGGCCCTCGACAACTTCGAGAAGTCCGATATCTCTTTTGGATTCGGATGGCTCGCCGATCCGACAGGCGTGTTGATCAGGGAGGGTATCGATACCGCTCCCAACTCTGGCGCAAGGGCACTTCTTGTAGGCATTGTCAACACGTTCCGCGTGGGGATCTCAGGCATCATCGTCGCTACGATCCTCGGAACCCTCATAGGCATCGGCCGCTTGACGGCCAACTGGATCATCAACAAGATCGCGACCGTATACATCGAGATCATTCGCAACATCCCTCTGCTCGTGCAGATCTTCTTCTGGTCCGCATTGGGCCTCTCGTTCCCGCTGCTCACCCCTGACGACGTGGGCACTTACTGGTTCAAGGCATCGAACAAGGGTTTCGCATTCGCCTGGATATTCCCTGATGGCGGATTCTGGCCGTGGATGGTCTTCGTCGTTACCGGTATCCTTGCCGGCCGTTGGATCGCGGCAAGACGAAAGAAGCACCAGGAGGAGACAGGGCAGGCCGGCCACAGTGTCCGATTCTTCATCGGCACCGTCGCGCTGTTCGCAGTCGTGGGCTGGTTTGCGTGGCCGGTTCTTGGCTTCCTGCAGCCGGTATTCGAGGCGATCGAGTCGGCCGTCGATTCCATGCCTGCAATCATCATCCCGATCGTCATCGCCCTTGCAGCGATCGTGGCCTCCGGAGCGTGGATACGAAACTTCTTCGAATCCAGACGAACGCCGGCAGGGTTCGGGAAGATGACAGATGATGATTGGTTCCGCGTCATCTTCGCAGGAATCTCAGGCATCGTGAT
>QMQC01000147.1 GCA_003648875.1 Actinomycetota bacterium | reverse complement strand
GGATCGAAACGAGACACTGTTCTATCGATTCCTGCTGGAGAACCTGGAAGAGGTCGTACCGGTGATCTACACGCCTGTTGTGGCGATGACGTGCTCACACTGGAGCAGGATCTATCGAACGGCCCATGGTCTCTACATCACGCCGCGAGATCGTGGTCGGATCGCAGACCTTCTCCTCGTTCGCCCCGTCGAACAGCCACCTGTCATCGTTGTCACGGACAACGAGCGCATACTTGGGATTGGCGACCAGGGTGCAGGAGGAATGGGAATTCCGATAGGGAAACTCGCTCTCTATACGGCGGCTGCAGGGATCCATCCAGCGAGGTGCATCCCCATCTCAATCGATGTCGGCACGAACAACAGTGAGCTCCTGGATGATCCTCTCTACGTCGGATATCGCCAACCCCGTCTCAGAGGCGCGGCGTACGACGAGCTGATCGACGAATTCGTCGATGCTGTTCGAACCGTGTTCCCCGGTGCGCTTCTGCAATGGGAGGACTTTGCAAATCTCACGAGCTTCGACAATCTTGATCGGCATCGAAAGCGAATCGCATCTTTCAACGATGACATCCAGGGCACGGCGGCCATGGTCGTCGGCGGACTGATCGCTGCGACCCGCTCGATCGATACGCCGTTCGCCGAACACCGGATCGTAATTGCCGGTGCTGGCTCAGCAGGTCACGGTATCCGTGAGCAGCTCGCTCGGGCCATGGTGGCATCTGGCATCGATATCGAGCAGGCAAAGAGTCAGATATACGTACTCGACAGCCGCGGACTGGTTACCTCGGATCGAAGCACACTGTCAGATATCAAGCGCGACCTGGCAACGCCGGTAGATGTCGTATCCGGGTGGCAGGACACGGATGATCCGTGCTCGTTGCTCAGCGTTGTGTCACACGTTCGACCGACGGTGCTCATCGGTGTGAGCGGCACGCCTGGTTTGTTCACTGAAGAGATCATCACGGCCATGGGCGCAAATTGCGAGCGACCGATAATTCTGCCTCTCTCCAACCCGACGAGTCATACCGAGGTAACGCCGTCGAACGCGATTCGGTGGACGGACGGCCGTGCGATCGTCGCTACCGGCTCACCGTTTGCACCGGTCGAGTTCAACGGGGAGATTCACCATATTGGGCAGGCGAACAACGTGTTCATCTTCCCTGGCATGGGACTTGGCGTGATCACCGTCAGGGCCACGGAGGTGACTGACGGGATGTTCCTTGCTGCTGCCATGGCATTGGCGGACGAGACGGGGCCTGCCCTGGTTGCCAGGGGTCAGCTCTACCCGAACATCGCTGACGTTCGCGACGTTTCCCATGCAGTGGCGATAGCAGTCGGAAACAAGGCCATCGAAGAAGGTGTTGCCGATCATGTGGACGATATCGAGACGATGATCGACGATGAGATGTGGACTGCCGAATACCTGCCGTACCGACAGGTTGGTGTGGGACCCATGACGTAGGGGTTCGCCGGCGCCTACACCCCAAGGCCTCGACCGATGATCTCCTTCATGATCTCGGTTGTTCCACCGTAGATCGTCTGGACCCTGGCGTCGAGATAGGCCTTCGCTATCGGGTACTCCATCATGTAGCCGTACCCACCGTGCATCTGAACACCCATGTCAACAACCCGGCGGAGCATCTCGGTGGTCCACCACTTCGCCTCGGCTGCCTGCTCGATGGTGAGGTTGCCTTCGATGTGTTCCTGGAGCAGTCGATCAACGAAGACACGACCGATGTCGACCTCGGTCTTGGCCTCCGCGAGCTGGAATCGGTTGTGCTGGAAGCGCCCGATGGGGCGTCCGAAGGCCATACGCTCCTTCGCATAATCCAAAGTGATGTCGAGAGCTGCCTCCGCGCCTGCGACGGCTCCCACGGCGATCGAGAGCCGCTCTTGGGGGAGGTTGGACACGAGCTGGAAGAATCCCATACCCTCCTCGCCCAGGCGGTTCGTAACCGGAACGGCAACGTCGTTGAAGAACAGTTCCGCTGTGTCCTGGGCGTGGAGACCCATCTTCTTGAGGTTGCGGCCGCGCTCGAAACCCTCCATGCCATCCTCGATGACGAACAGGGTCAACCCGGCATGCGGATCATCAGAGGTGCGCGTAACGATGATCACAAGATCAGCATTTATCCCGTTTGTGATGAACGTTTTTGACCCATTGACGACATAGGTGTCACCCTCGAGTTTCGCTGTTGTCGCAATACCGGAGAGATCAGAGCCCGTCCCTGGTTCGGTCATTGCAAGCGCCGTCATCAAGTCACCGTTGGCAAGTCCCGGCAGCCATCGATCCTTCTGCTCCTCATTGCAGTACTTCACGAAGTAGGGCACACAGATATCGTTGTGAAGTGAGATGCACATGCTCGACGACCCCGCACCGCCACCGGTGAATACCTCGGTGATCACGGCGTTGTATCTGAAGTCGTCTACGCCTCCGCCAGCGTGCGCCTCTGGTATCGCCATGCCAAGCAGACCTGCTTGGCCGGCCTTGCGAAACATCTCCTTGTCGACCATTCCGGCGCGTTCCCACTCGTCGACGTTCGGCAGGATCTCTTTCTGCATGAAATGCTTGACCGAATCGCGGAACAGCTCGTGCTCCGCTTCGAAGATTGTGCGTTGCATGGGACCACGCTAACGCGTGACAGAGCGCAGAACACAGACCAGACGATGAATGGCCATTGACACGAGACGATGACGGCGCGAGTGTGGAAGCACATAGCAAATCTGAGACCGGCCGCCGTGTCGACAGAGGATCAACTCGAGAACAGATGCCGGAGGTGTCTGAAACCCACGTCGGTTAACGGCAGTGATCAGAAAGCCGCCACGGTGGGTCGGTTTGCATGAGAGGGGTCTCAGAGGAGGCCCCTCTCGCTCGCGGTCGTGGAGCTGCCCTAGAGCGCTTCGAGTCTCGCCGTGAAGTGACGGAGCCACGCTGCCTGCTCGACGATGCGATAACCAGTGAGTTGTTCGGCGCGGTTGGCCACGTCGATGACAACCTCGGCGACGTAGTCGATGTGGCTCTGCGTGTAGGTTCTGCGCGGAATCGCCAGGCGTACGAGCTCCATGGCTGCGGGTTCGTCCGGTCCGCCGTCAGGATCGCGGCGTCCGAACATGACCGTGCCGATCTCAATCCCGCGGACGCCACCGGCTCGATACAACTCGATTGCCAGAGACTGGGCGGGGTACTCGTGTGACGGGATGTGCGGAAGCAGGGCGGCAGCGTCCAGGTAGACCGCATGACCGCCCGGAGGCTGGACGATTGGCATTCCGCCTGCGAGGACCGTTTCGGCCAGATACGCGGTTGAACGGATGCGGTACCGCAGGTAGTCCTCTTCGAGTACTTCGTTGAATCCGATCGCCAGTGCCTCGAGGTCGTATCCTGCAAGTCCACCGTATGTGGGGAACCCCTCCGTGAGGATGAGGAGGTTGCGTGCGGTCTGCGCCCACTCGGTGTCGTTGAGGGCGAGGAACCCGCCGATGTTGCCGAGACCGTCCTTCTTTGCCGACATCGTTGCGCCATCGACATACGAGAACATCTCTCGAGCGATCTCGCGAGGCGTCTTGTCCTCGTATCCTTCCTCACGCATCTTGATGAACCAAGCATTCTCAGCGAAGCGGCATGCGTCGAGGTACAGGGGAATCCCAAACTCGTCACAGACCTCTCGAGCCGCTCGGATGTTTGCCATGGACACGGGCTGACCGCCACCTGAGTTGTTCGTGACGGTGATCATCACGAGAGGCACGCGATCGACGCCGACCTCTTCGATTGTCGATCGAAGTCTGTCGATGTCCATGTTGCCTTTGAAGGGAAGGATCGTCGCGGGATCGGTTCCTCCGGGAGTGACGATGTCCCTGGCCTCGGCACCTCGATACTCAACGTTGGCTCGGGTCGTGTCGAAATGGGTGTTGTTCGGCACGACGTCGCCGTCCTCGACAGCGACGGCGAAGAGGATCTTCTCTGCTGCGCGTCCCTGATGCGTGGGGATGACATGATCGAAGCCCGTGATGTCCTTGACCGTCTCCTCGAAACGGAAGAACGACCGGCTGCCCGCATATGTCTCGTCGCCACACATCATGCCTGCCCACTGCTCGGAGGACATTGCTCCGGTGCCGGAGTCTGTGAGGAGATCGATGATCACTTCATCCGCATGGAGGCCGAAAAGGTTGTATCCCGCTCGTTCGAGTGCTGCCTCCCTTGCAGCGAGATTCGGCAGGTCGATGGCTTGGACGGTGTGAATTCGGAACGGCTCGATGATTGTCTTGTAATCCATGGACGAGAGGGTACAGAACACTCTGCGCGGAGGGTCGTTCCGCCGTGTTTCGTTCAGCCGGCTATCGATCTGCGATGCTCAGCTACGCGTTTCACCAGGTCGGGGTAGTCAGGGTCGATCTCGTAGCGGTAGCCATCCCACCAGCCATCGCGGTCGGGGTCGAAGTGTCGCGGCTCGGGAAACGCCTGCAGAGCTTTGTCTTTCATCTCCACCTCTATCTCGCGAGCACAGTGGAGCACTTCTGTTGCGAACACAGGCTCGAGGACTTCGAGATGCATCGACTGCCCGAAATTGAGATTCGGCGAATACGGGTGTTCCCACACCGTTGCGCCGCCGGTCAAAACCACGGGTAGGAGGGGCCTTCCGGTGCGAGCCGAGAGGTGGAAGGCGCCCCGGTGGAAAGCTGTCTCGATGCCGAGGATCGATCCTTGGGGGAAGACGACGTAGCTCTCGCCCCTCCGGAACGCCTGCTCCGCTGCGCGAACGATTGACCGGTACGCCTTTGCCCCGTCGTCTATCGATACGGGGCTGTGTCCGGATGCCTTCAGATAGCGACCGAGCAGACGCCACTCGAAGAGCTCCTCCGCGGCTGAGAATGCGAGATCGAGCGGCAGGCGACTGAGTGCAAGAATGTCAGCGAATCCCTCGTGGAGCGGCGCTACGACATACTGCTCGGATGGGTCGACCCGGTGCATGCCGTGGGTCTCGATGGTGAGGTCGGCCGCTCGTGCGGCGTGTTTGGTCCACTCCCTTTCGGCGTCGTGGAGTGCCGCTCGGTCACCGGAACTCGCCTTGTGTGTCAATCCCAGGTAGCGGGGACCGAACAAGTTCGCCCCGTACAGCAAGGCACGAAGCTGGGCTCTCCGCGACGCCACGGATGCCTTGCCTCCGGGGAGGCGATACGGATGTGTTCGAGAGGCGGAGGTCATCAACGATGAAACCCCAGCGGACCGCGATCCGTGCCCGGGTTACGGAGCCGCAGTCGTAGTTGTCGGGGCAGCGGTTGGTGTCGTGGTGGTGGCTGGGGGCACGGTTGTCGTGGTGGTGGCTGGGGGCACGGTTGTCGTGGTGGTGGCTGGGGGCACGGTTGTTGTCGTCGCGACAGGCAGGGTCGTCGTTGTTGTGGTTGGATCCGGTTTCGGCGTCTTGTAGTTCCAGGACCAGTCCTGTGTCGCAACGG
>QMQC01000146.1 GCA_003648875.1 Actinomycetota bacterium | reverse complement strand
AGGCGACCGATGTCTGGGGAACACGGGTTGTGCGTGTCGAGATCCAGAGGATCGATCCACCCGCGGACGTTACGGACGCCATGCATCGCCAGATGAAGGCCGAACGCGATCGTCGTGCCATCGTCACAGAGGCAGAGGGCGAGAAGCGAGCAGCCATCCTCGGCGCAGAGGGTGTGAAACAGGCACGGATCCTCGACGCTGAGGGTCAGGCACAGGCGATCAAAGAGGTCGCAGACGCTGAACAGTATCAATTGCTCACAGTCGCCGAAGGTGAGGGTCAGGCCGTTGAGCGCGTGTTCAGCGCAATACACAACGGCGATCCGACGCCTGATCTGATCGCGATCAAGTACCTGGAAGCACTTCAGGGCATCGCGGATGGAAACGCTACGAAGATCTATCTCCCGCTGGAGACAAGCGGGATCCTCTCGAGCATCGGCGCGATCGGTGAGCTCTTCAACGATACGAAGAGCGACACGGATCAGTAGGGCCACTACGTACCAAGCGGTCGGAGGGAGCGGGTCACCCGCTCCCTCCGCGCGTATGATCCGCCTGGATGAGAAGAAGGAGACCCATGCCGTTCATCAACTACGTCGAATTCAACAGCGGGGACGTCGAGGCGTCGACCAAGTTCTATGAAGACGTGTTCGACTGGAATCCTCAACCCTGGGGGGCAGAGGACTACTTCGTTGCCGGCCACGGCGAGGAACCCGGGATCGACACAGGCTTCACGACGTCAGAGGATGGACAGCCGATCACCGTCGCGACCATCACCGTCGATGATCTCGAGGGATACATGGGGAGGGTCATCTTCGCAGGTGGCGAGATCGTGGTCCCCAAGTTCACAATTCCCGGAGTCGGCCACGCCTGCTACTTCACAGACACGACCGGCATGATCTTGGGAGTGCATCAACCGGACGCCGCAACCTGACGTCCCCCCTTCAGGGGGGACACGAGACGAGCGTCAGCGAGGATCGAGGGGGGACGACGAGCCTGCGAGCGCGGCACGCGAGAACCACTGCAGGACGAGCGTCAGCGAGGATCGAGGGGGGACGCGCTATTGGTCGCCGCCTGCGGCGACAGAAGCGTCGGCTCACCGACCAGCGTCCGTTCCTCTGCCCTCTTCTGCATCCAGTAGATCCAGATCAAACCGCCGATGAGGGCTGCCACCGAGATCCAGCCGTTTCTACTCATTCCGAGGAGTCTGAAGGTGGTGTCGGTACGCAGCAGCTCCATCGTGAATCGGATGAAACTGTACATGACGATGTACACACCAAAGGAGGCACCCTTTGCAAGCTTCTCTCTCCTCTCGAGCCAGAGAATGACAGGCACAAGGACGAGCGCATTCCAGACGGACTCGTAGAGGAACGTGGGATGGAAGGTCTCGAACTGCTCGTATCCGGCCGGCCGATGGCCTGGGTGGATGATGATCGCCCAAGGCAGATCTGATGGTGTGCCGAACAACTCCTGGTTGAAGTAGTTGCCCCATCGCCCGATCGCCTGTGCCAGCGGAATTCCGACGGCAGCCGCGTCGGCGAACGCAAAGGCGTCTCCACCGCGCTTGTTGACAAGATAGATGACTGTGAGCGCACCAAAGAAGAGTCCGCCATAGAGTGCAAGGCCGCCCTCCCAGATGAAGAACACGGCCCACGGTCGGTCGGTGAACTGGCCAGAGTGCGTAAAGACGTACCCGGCCCTCGCACCGAGGAAGCCGAGAACGATCGCCCAGATCGCGGCGGACTCGAAGAACTCCCCGCTACCACCGAACCGCTCGTAACGCTTCTTGGAAACGACGATCGCAACGATGACGCCGATCGCGATCAGGATGCCGTAGAAGTGGATCGTCAATGGGCCGAGCTCGAGTACGTTCTGTGACGGAGAAGAGATCGCTGCGATCATGCTCATGCGCAGCGTTCCCTCGTTGCCTCTTCAGTTGACATCGAAACGTTGTGGTAGTGGCCCAACCGTCCTCCTCGTTCGTCGAGATACTACGACGCTGCCAAGCTATCTGGCACGGGGGGACGGTGTACCCTGACCCACGCCGGCTGCAACCTGACCGTCAGCCGATGTACTCCGGAAGAGAGGCACACGTGGACACGAAGCAGCGGGCACAGGAAGAGTTCTCAGGGCACGAGCGAGCACTTCGTGAGCTCTCGAAGTGGATGTACGCAAACCCTGAGGTTGGATACGAGGAGTACGAAACCTCCCGCAAGTACGTCGACATGCTCACCGGAGGCGGGTTCGAGGTCGAGTACCCCGCATACGGTCTCGAAACGGCGTTCGCTGCACGGATCGGTTCGTCTGGTCCAGAAGTGATCATCTGTGCTGAGATGGATGCGCTCCCCGAGGTCGGGCATGCGTGCGGCCACAACATCATCGGCACCGCAGGCATCGGTGCCGGTCTCGCCCTTGCCCCCATCGTCGACGACCTCGGAATCCGATTGACGGTTCTCGGAACGCCAGCCGAGGAGGCCTTCGGGGGAAAGATCGACCTCATCAAGGCCGGGGCGTATGAAGGCGCTGCAGCTGCGATGATGATCCATCCGGCCACAAAGGATCTCGTGGACCCCAAGTTTCTTGCCGTTGCCCATATCGACATCGAGTTCTTCGGGCATGAAACACATGCATCGGGCGCACCAGACCTCGGCATCAATGCTCTCGACGCTGCAGTGCAGGCCTACGTGAACGTGTCAACCCTCCGGCAACAACTCAAGGACTCAGACAGGGTTCACGGCATCATTTCACACGGAGGCGCTGCACCGAACATCATCCCCGGCTACACCGCAATGAGCTGGTACGTGCGCGCAGCGACCGATGAGCGACTCGATGATATCTACCCGAGGGTCGTGCAGTGCTTCGAAGCTGCCGCTTTGGCGACCGGCTGCAGACTGGAGGTCAAGGAGATGGGTCACCGCTACAAGGACATGATCTCCAACCCGGTACTCGTCGACCTCTATCTGGAGAACTCGGAAAGGGCTGGCCGCAAGATGAACCGTGTTGCTGATCTGCCGCAGGAGACATCTGGTTCAACGGACATGGGAAACGTGTCCCATGTCGTGCCATCGATCCATCCGATGCTCGATCTCCACTGCTACCCGATCGTGAATCACCAGAAGGAGTTTGCGGCGCATACTCTCTCAGAGGACGGGGAGCGCGCCATCGGCGATGGAGCACTCGCAATGGCATGGACGATCATCGATATTGCTGAAGGCGACCGCTGGGATGAACTCTCAGAGGGGTGAGGCCTGGGGAAACTGCATCATGGACATCGAGAACCACGACTGGTCCCTGATCACTGCCGACGAGGCGACACGATTACTCGATTCGCCGACAGAGGGCCTCACTCGAACAGATGCTCAGGCGCGCCTCGGTCGATTCGGACCGAACAAGATAGACGATGCCGTTGGCCGCACGAGGCTCCAGATCCTGATCGCCCAGTTCAGAACGGTCCTCACCTATGTTCTGATCGGTGCAGCCCTCATCTCGCTGCTGCTCGGCGACTGGATAGAGGCGATCGCAATCCTCGCGATCGTGGTCCTGAACGCGGTGATGGGCTACGTACAGGAGAGCAGGGCAGAAGAGGCCATGGCTGCTCTCCAGCAGATGGCTGTGCCAGCAGTGACTGTTCGGAGAAATGGTGAAGTCACCAAGCTGCCTTCGGCCGGACTCGTCCCTGGCGACCGAGTGCTTCTCGAGACCGGAAGCATCGTCCCGGCTGACGGCCGTCTGATCGACTCAGCGAACCTTCGGATAGAGGAGGCTCCCCTCACAGGCGAGTCCGAGCCTGTGAGCAAGCAAGCTGCAACAACACTGGAATCCGCCCGCGCACTGGCGGAGCGGCGGAACATGGCCTACTCGGGCACCACCGTCACCATGGGGCGCGGTGAACTCCTCATCACGGACACAGGGATGGCCACCGAGATTGGGAAGATCGCCTCGATGATCCAGACTGTCAAAGAGGACAGGACACCGCTTCAGCGCAGGCTCGACAACCTTGGAAGAATCCTTGCCGTTGCTGCCACGGTTCTCGTGGCGATCATCTTTGGGCTTGGCCTGATACGCGGCGATGACATAGACACACTCCTCCTCACGTCGGTCAGCCTTGCGGTTGCGGCTATTCCGGAGGCAATGCCTGCAGTGGTGACCATCGCCCTGTCCCTTGGCGCACAGCGGATGCTCAAGCGACGCGCATTGATTCGGAGCCTTCCTGCGGTTGAGACACTCGGATCGGTCAGCGTCATCTGTACGGACAAGACGGGCACGCTGACAGAGAACCGCATGACGGCGGTTGTGCTCGATGTCGCAAACCATCACCTCTTTCTCGACGACGAACTGCCGGGCGACGTCCTGTCTACGATCGAACTCGCCATCACGACGGGTGCCCTCTGCAATGACGCTGCCCTCACATCCGCTGATTCCGGATACAAGGCCGTTGGGGATCCAACCGAGGGTGCGCTCGTGGTTGCAGCCGCCAACATCGGCCTTCTCAAGCACGAACTCGAAGCTGCGCTTCCCCGGGTGGGGGAGGTTCCATTCGAATCCGAGCGCAAGCGTATGACCACCATCCATAGGCTTCCCGTTGACAGGTCAACGCTGCCTGCCAATCTCGATGTTCTCTCAGCTGTGCTCAGTGGTGCCGGTCTGCCCGCATTCGTCGCTTTCACGAAAGGGGCAATCACCGGTTTGCTTGATCGATCCGATCGAGTGTGGGTTGATGATGCAACCGTCTCACTCGACTCCGAATGGTCCGACCGGATCCTAGAGGCAGAGGCCGCTCTCGCCGGGTCGGGGATGCGGGTGCTCGGGCTTGCCGTACGGCCACTCGATGACTGGGTGGACGCCGATCAAGATGTCGAGAACGAGCTCATATTCGTCGGAATGCTCGGACTCATCGATCCACCCCGCGAAGCCGTGCCGCGTGCCGTCGCTGATTCGCTGGCAGCGGGGATCAGGCCCGTCATGATCACCGGAGACCATCCACTGACGGCTCGGCACATCGCGCAGAAAATCGGTATTACCGATGGAGATCGCGTGGTGATCGGCCCTGAACTCGATGAGATGAGTGACAGCGAGCTTGCTGCGGTAGCTCGATCCGTTGATGTGTTCGCCCGCGTGTCACCCGAGCACAAACTCAAGCTCATCGCCGCACTCCAGGGTGAGGGTGACCTCGTGGCCATGACAGGTGACGGTGTCAACGATGCCCCTGCGTTGAAGAAGGCAGAGATCGGTGTTGCGATGGGCATCACGGGAACGGATGTATCCAAGCAGGCCTCCGACATAGTGCTACTCGATGACAACTTCGCCACGATTGTCGCAGCTGTTGAAGAGGGCAGGGTCATCTATGACAACATCCGAAAGTTCATCAAGTACCTGTTGACCTGCAACACGTCAGAAGTTCTCGTGATGGTGATCGGCCCATTTCTTGGAATGCCCCTGCCCCTCCTTCCGCTCCAGATCCT
>QMQC01000145.1 GCA_003648875.1 Actinomycetota bacterium | reverse complement strand
GCTTTGGTCGTGTGAACGAGATCCTCGAAGAACGAAAACCCCTCACGCTGATACTCGACGAGGGGATCCCTCTGGCCCATGGCACGCAGACCGATGCCAGACCTCAGGTAGTCCATCTCAGCGAGGTGCTCCCGCCACTTGTTGTCGATCACAGACAGCACGACCGTGCGCTCGAGAGATCGAATGACAGGCGTTGTCAGATCTGCTTCACGCGCCAGGTACGCATCGGCGGCCTCAGCGAGATACGCATCGACAACCTCTTCAGCAAGGAGATCCTGTGGCCTGTCGAAGCTGTCCCGACCCAGCTTTGTCGGGTAGAGCTCCGCCAGACGCGTATGCAGCTCGTCCCAATCCCACTCGGATGGATCGATGCCGTCGGCCATCTCGTGCACGGCGTCCTCAACCACGTCTTCACGCCACTCTGAGAGCAGCTCCTCGGTGCTGTCTCCGTGAAGGATCTGGTTCCGCCACTGGTAGATGATCCTGCGCTGGGTGTTCATCACCTCGTCGTACTTGAGGACGTTCTTTCGTATCTCGAAGTTCTGTGACTCGACCTGGGTCTGGGCGCGCTCGATCGCCTTGCTGACCATCCTCGCCTCGATGGGTACATCAGGTGGAATCTTGAGCCTCGACATGATCGACGCCACACGTTCGTTTGCAAAACGACGCATGAGATCGTCCTCGAGGGACAGGTAGAAACGACTCTCTCCCGGGTCTCCCTGTCTGCCGGAGCGGCCACGCAACTGATTGTCGATGCGACGGGACTCGTGGCGTTCGGTGCCGAGAACGTAAAGACCGCCCGCATCGAGAACCCTCTGCCTGTCCGTCTGGGTCTCGGCGGTTGACGCGGCCAGGGCTACCTCGTAGGCCTGGCCGTACCCGTCATCGTCAGGGGAGATGTCCTTCCTGAGCATGGCGTCCTTTGCAAGTTCAACAGGGTTGCCGCCGAGCTGAATGTCGACACCACGGCCGGCCATGTTGGTAGCAACGGTGATCGCACCCGGCATGCCTGCCTGGGCAACGATGTGCGCCTCCCGCTCGTGCTGTTTGGCGTTGAGCACTTCAAAGCCGATCCCACGGCGCTTCAGGGTGTCGGCAACACGCTCGGATTTTTCGATCGAGACGGTACCAACGAGCACAGGCTGACCTTTTGCGTTCCGTGCCTCGATGTCGTCGGCGAGGGCAGCGAACTTGTGATCCTCATCCACATAGACGACATCTCCCTCATCCATTCGTGCAATCGGCTCATTCGTCGGGATCACGACGACCTGGAGGCCATAGATCTCAACGAACTCGCCCTCCTCCGTGATTGCAGTACCTGTCATGCCAGAGAGCTTCTCGTACATACGGAAGTAGTTCTGGAGCGTGATCGTTGCGAGGGTCTGGTTCTCCTCCTTGATCCGGACGCCCTCTTTGGCCTCGATCGCCTGATGGAGCCCCTCTGAGTAGCGACGACCCTCGAGGACTCGACCGGTGAACTCGTCGACGATCATGACCTCGCCGCCTCGGATCATGTAGTCGACGTCCTTCTGATAGAGCGTCTTGGCCTTCAGGGCAACATCCAGGTGATGGATGAAGTCGACATTGGCAAAGTCGTACATGTTCTCGATGCCGAGAATCTCCTCGACGCGGGTCACACCGGCCTCGGTGGTGATCACCTGACGCTTCTTCTCATCCACTTCGTAGTGATCTTCGATCCGAAGGCGCGACGCTATGCGAGAGAACTCTGTGTACCACTTCCCTGTCTCCCCGACCCGTCCGGAAATGATCAGCGGTGTTCGCGCCTCATCGACCAGGATCGAGTCGACCTCATCGACAATGGCGAATGCGTGCCCCTTCTGCACCATGTGCTCCGGGGTCATCGTCATGTTGTCACGCAGGTAGTCGAAGCCGAATTCGTTGTTCGTCCCGTGCGTGATATCCGCCTCATAGGCAGGGCGGCGCTCCTCCGGCGTCATCCACGCCTGAATGAGACCGACCTCAAGCCCGAGGAATCGATGGATACTGCCCATCCATTCGGCATCTCGACTGGCGAGGTAGTCGTTCACCGTGACGATGTGCACACCACCACCGCTCAGAGCATTCAGGTAGGCAGGCATCGTGGCGACGAGGGTTTTGCCCTCACCCGTCTTCATCTCAGCGATCATGCCACGGTGAAGCGTTCCGGCTCCGACGACCTGGACGTCGTAGTGGCGCTGACCCAGTACGCGCTTGGCCGCCTCGCGCACGGTGGCATATGCCTCTATTTCGATATCGTCGAGAGTCTCACCCGCTTCGAGGCGCTCCCTGAACCAGGGCGTTCTTGCAGCGAGCTCCTCGTCTGAGAGCTGCTCGACGTCCGGTTCAAGGGCATTGACGTCCTCCGCGAGCTGCTCGAGCTCTCTCAGACGCTTGCCTTCTCCGATCCGGAGTGCCTTTGAAAAGATGGACATGGTGCCGTGGATACTACGGAGTTGGATGCCTATCTCAGACAATACGTGCGAACAGATAGAGAGAGATCGATCACGGAAGTGTGATCAAGTTCTCCCTGATGGCGTAGAGGACAGCTTCGTTGCGCGAATGCAGACCGAGCTTGTCGAGAATGTTCCGAATGTGGTTCTTGACAGTGTTCTCGGAGATGAACAGAAGGTCACCGATCTGACGCGATGTCTTTCCATCCGCGACAAGACCAAGCACTTCGAGCTCACGCCCGGTGAGTGACGGCTTCCGGCTGCCGAGAAGCTCCTGGTGCAGGAGAAGCTCACGTGTGACATCGAAGAGTTTCCCAGCCATATCCGGAGAGACGGCGGCACCACCGCTGCTGATGTTGTCGATCACGACGATCAGCTCCTCGAATGGCATGTTCTTGAGAATGTAGCCACGAGCGCCACCACGGATCGCCGCCACGAGATCCTCTTCGGATTCTGAACCCGTGAGGAGGACCACTTCGGACGAGGGGGAGACGGCTCGAATCTTGGCAAGAACGTCGATACCTGACATACCTGGCATCAGAATGTCAAGAAGGACAATGTCAGGTTGCTCCGACTCCGCCACGGCCACTGCGCTTTCGCCGTCGGCTGCCTCACCGATCACATCATATCCTGCGCCGGTCAGTGCAGCAGAAAGGCCAGCCCTGAACAGGTGTACATCATCTACGACGAGCAGTCTCTTCATGTCAACTCCGGCTCACTCCGGTTCGATCAGTCCTACGTTGCCGTCGCGTCGCCGGTACACAACACAGTGCCGGTCCGTATCCGCATCGAGGAAGAAGAAGAACTCGTGTCCGAGCAAATCCATCTGCAATGCAGCTTCCTCTGCGGACATTGGCTTCATCGAGAACCGCTTGGTTCTGACGATTTCAACGCCACGGTCATCATCTTCATCGGACTGACTAGACATCTGGTTTAGGTCTTTGTTCGAGACCCTGTTTCGCTGGATCAGCTTCGTCTTCAGCTTCCTGAGCTGACGTTCGTAACGGTCGCATGCGAGATCCACAGCCGTGCGTTCTTCGGCCGCCTCAGCCTCAACACGTACGATGTGACCCGCTGTGTTCGTGGTGATCTCGACCCGGAACTTACCGTCGGCTCGACGCGGATTGTGGCTCACCGTGAACTCGACATCGACCTCTCCGCCATCGTCGAAGATCCTTCCAGCATGCTCGACGCGGTCCGCTGCGAACTCGCTCATGTCGCTGGGTACCTGCATGTTCTTGCCGTGAACTCGAACGGTCACCCGATCTCCTCTCGGTCGGTGGCTCGAAGAAGGCGCGGCCGTACGACCGTGCGTTCGTCGGCTGATTCAGATTGGGAGCGTGTCCGCGCGGCGTGTGACCAGGTTTCGATCGTCCCACGCAACTGCGTCACGTCACCTCCCAGGCTCGGGAACGGCTTCGTTCCTGGTTCCATGGTACCCGCTGACGTCGCTACGAGAATCGACATTTCTCGTGCAACAGCGGCGTCGATCGCGCTCATAGCGGTGGTACCGGTCGTGAACACGTCATCCACGAGGATGGCACCCTCCGGCACGCGGCCGATTCTCCTGAAGCTGATGGCGTGACGATCTTCGAGAGTGGCCCCGGCCTGGCGTTTCCACCAGATGGGCGCACCAAGCGCGTCGAGCACCTCGAGTCCGGTGAGGATGCTCACCTCCTTCGCAAGTACCTTGGCCTGGTCGATGCCATAGGTCACCCGACGGACAAGCGACCTCGGGACCGGCACGAGCACGGTCGCGTCGGCTGGGAGTCCCGAAACCATGGCGGCGGCAAGAATCCTGCCGGCACGAATCGACCTGCGATATTTCAGGTTGTGCACAAGGCGCACAGCCGCCCCCACATGCCTGAACCCGGCCTCAACCGAGACGCCGCGCACCACCGCCGGGGGCGCCAGCCGAAGCGAGGCAACGCACAAGACACAGAGAGGCCATCCGGGCATGGCACAGGCGAGACAGACCATGCTGCGAAGCTATCCGTCCGGTGTGACATGCCCGCGGTGCATCAGGGAATCATCTCGAACCAGTGTTCCAACGTCCCCGCCCATTCGTCTGCCGCGATCGGCTCCTCCCGCCACTCACCGTCGCGACGGAACTTGATGCGATCAGACAGAAGAGTCACGCGGTCCGGCCCGCCGCCAAGGAGGCGCGTGGCAAAACGGGACTCTGTCCATGACAAGCCCGGCTCACTCTGTAGGCGTTCCGACGCCGCATCAAAGTCCTCCATGGCCCAATCGGTTCGCCCGAATCGGTACTGCGCCATGAGTGACCCGCCGTCTTCAACCTCAAAAAGTGTCCTGACTTGCCCATCGGTTCCGATCACGAATTCGCCGGACCCACCATCCTGGCGTGCATCGAGATCCAATCTCAGGGGCTTGATGAAAGTGTCGCCGAACCCGACGTCAACAAGGTAAGGAAGATCGAGAGTGACCTCGAGTGTGAGGTGACTGGGTTCATTGCTCACCGGAGGGAGGAGAACGATCGCTCCGAGTCGTCTGACTTCGAACCCAAGAGCTGTGAGGAGACTGCTGAAAGCGCCGTTGAGCTCGAAGCACCACCCACCTCGATGTCTTTCGACGATCTTTGGCAGTGACCAATCCAGACCTGTTTGGACACCGCTTCTCGCATAGACGTCGAGATTCTCGAACGGCACAGCGGTCAGATGTGCGCGCTGAAGCGTCTCCAGACCCCCCAAATCAACCGGAGGTGCCTCGCTCAGTCCGATCCGGGCGAGATACCGCAACGTGTCGGGAACCGTCACGGGCAAGATTCTAGTGCCGAATGAGCTCTCCGAGCTCAGGTTCCGTGTTCCCAGGACGCGAGGTATTGCTCCTGGGTCGGGGTGAGCTTCTCGAGGGAACCTGACATCGCTTCGAGCCTGAGTCGTGCAACCTCATTGTCGAGTTCCGTCGGCAGCACATACACTTTCGACTCGAGGAGGGCCTGGTTGTCGATGAGCCACTCAGCCGCAAGCGCCTGGGCGGAAAAGGACATG
>QMQC01000144.1 GCA_003648875.1 Actinomycetota bacterium | reverse complement strand
TTCGTCCACGACTCGCTCTGCCACGACGAAATCATCGTCGACATCAATGCCCCGCTGAATATCGAGGGCAGGGTCCTCGTCGCGATGGAGCAGCTCCTGGGCACCTTCGTCTGTGGCCTGGGCGAACGGCATGCGCTCCTCGGTGCCGGATACCCAGATGTCGTGCTTCATGCGCCTGGTTTCAGAGGCCGACTGGTCCCGTAAAGATTCGTTGGCGTCGTCGCCGCTCTCAACTGTGTCCATGTCCTCGGGCGCATCCCTCATAGGTCTGAGCTCCCCACCTTGAATTGGACGGGCACAGCACCAATGTCATAGTCCTTGCGCAGTGGATGCCCCTCCCAGTCGTCCGGCATGAGGATGCGTGTGAGATCCGGATGACCGGGGAATTCGACGCCGAGGAGATCGTATGCCTCGCGTTCGTAGAAGTTCGCTCCAGCAAACACACCGGTCAGCGTCGACACGGACGGATCGTCGTAGGGGACCCTGGTCGTGACGAGTATCCGCTCGTTGGCGGTCATCGAAAGGAGGTTCAGAGTCACCTCGAATCTGGGGGCCTCTTGGAGGTGATCCACTGCAAATAGATCGATGAACGTATCAAAGCCGATCGCGAGCGCATGGGCTGCAAACGCGACCCAGTCGGACGGAGAGATCGCAATCCTGTGATATGTGGTTTCGCTCGACGCGTACTTGCATTCCTCGGCCTCGACCTCATCGAATGGGTCGACGAGCGACGAGAGGAGAACGTTCTCGGGAAGAACACGGTCCGGAGCATCATCCGATTCGGGCACACTGGCTTCCACGACGTCGCCCGTGTCGCCCATCTCAGAAAATTCCCGTTGATCGCTGGATCTCGCCATCCAGGATCTTCGCGTGCAACGTCAGGATCCCATGCATGAGCGACTGTGGTCCAGGAGGACACCCGGGTACATAGATGTCGACGGGTACGACTTCGTCCACGCCCTGCACAAGCGCATAGTTGTTGAACATGCCCCCCGTCGATGCGCACGCACCCATGGAGATGACCCATTTCGGCTCGGCCATCTGGTCATACACCTGTCTGAGAACAGGTGCCATCTTCTGGCTCACGCGACCCGCAACGATCATCAGGTCGGCCTGACGGGGCGAGGCCCGGAACACCTCCATGCCGAACCGAGCGAGGTCGTTGTGGGCCGCACCCGTGCCCATCATCTCGATGGCACAGCACGCAAGGCCGAACGTGGCAGGCCACATCGAGCGTGTACGCGCCCAGTTGACGCCTTTCTCAACCGTCGTCATGAGGAAGCCGGGGTCAGTGGAGACACCAGCCATCAGGCAGCCTCTTCCATCGATGCGTCCGGTGCAACGACTCTGCGATAGCGAGCGCGATGTGCAACGTTCCAGTCGAGCGCACCACGCTTCCACACGTACGCAAGTGTCTCGATCAGCATCAGCATGAATACAACCACAGCAGCAATTCCTGCCCAACCGAATTGATCCATGCGAACCGCCCACAGGAACAGGAAGATTATCTCAACATCGAAGATCACGAACAGCATCGCGACGAGGTAGAACTTGACGGGGAAGCGATCCGTTGGCTCCTGGAGGGGCACGATGCCGCACTCGTATGGCGCAAGTTTTTCGGGTGTCGGGTTGTTGGGTGCCAACCATCTGGAGAGACCCAGCGAGATACCGGCGAATACGAGACCAAGGATGGTCATCAGAGCAATCGGAAGGTAGTCAGCCAGCTCCATGTGGCGGCAGGTTACCCCGGCGGCCGTTGACACCGGCAGTTGCTCCGCCAACAGATTCGGCTCTGCTGAATCGCCCTACTCTTCTCCCCATGAAGGTCAGGATTCCCGACGCGACCGTGGCAAGACTCCCTCGGTATCTGCGATGTCTCACAGACATGTCCTACACAGATGGGACGTGCTCTTCCGAGGATCTCGCGAACGCGGCGGGTGTCAACTCGGCACAGGTTCGCAAGGATCTCTCCTTCCTCGAGGCCCAGGGAACCCGGGGCGTCGGATACGACCACGAAGACCTCCGCGATCAGATCCGCAAGGCACTCGGTCTCACAACGATTCACCCAGTCGTCGTCATCGGCGCGGGCAACATGGGCTCCGCGCTTGCCAACTACAAGGGCTTCGCAACCTGGGGATTCGAAATCGTCGCCATCCTCGATGTGGACGAAAAGAGAATCGGCACAAGCTCAGACGGGCTCATCGTCGAGCCGCTCGGACGCCTCGAGGAGATCGTTGCTGAAGAGGGCGTCAAGATCGGAGTCATCGCCACTCCGCGGTCAGCTGCCCAGTCCGTCTCCGATCGGCTCACCGCGTCCGGCGTGAAATCGATTCTCAATCTCGCTCCGACGATCCTCAAGATCAACGAGGACGTATCCGTCCGTCGTGTTGATCTGTCAACGGAGCTCGGAATACTTGCCTTTCATCTGCAGAGCTAGGACGAAGACCGCAGTCCGCAGTCCGCTATCCGCTCCAGCGGACATCGGACACGGAGCGGAGCGAAGCGAGCCCTACTCGGTATCTGCTTCGTATCGGCTGAGCGCCGTGAGGAACATGAGAAACAGGACCAACGAGACCGCGGTCATGGCGATTGCGGGCAGCCTCGTCTGGATCGAGTTGAGTCCTTCGAGGTTCTGCGGCCTGATGCCGCGAGGTGCGTACACAACGAAGAGAAGACCGTTGACCACGAGCCAACCGAAGGCAGCCGCGCCGGTGAGCAGGAACGAAAGGCGCCTCCCGAGGTCGGTCCACAACACCAGCCACCCTGACCCGATGAACACGATCACGGCACCACCAACAATGACGAACCCGCGCATTGCGGTGGAGAAGTCATTTGGATGACCTGTATCCGGATCCATCTGCCCGAAGCCGATACCGATCAGGTTGATGACGAACTCGCGGGCGGGGCCGAACATCGACAACAGGGACGCCACGAAGGCAAGCAGTCCGAGTACCTCGAGCTTTGTCAACCCTGACTCGTCGCGGCGGACGTCGCGGATGAAGCTGCCCATCAGAGCGTCCTCTCATACATGACGATCAATTCGATCTGCCTCTGAGACAGCACCTTGCCGAAGGCTGGCATACGCCCGGACCCGATGCCATTGACTCCGTACTGCTTTGCGTTCTGGGACCCTTCGATCACGAACATGACCTGGTCATTCATGTCGGCGAAAAGCACCTGTGACCTTCCATCGATCAGCGATGGTCCCCACGCTCCGGTTCCGGCGCCCTGGTCGAAGGTTGCTCCGGCAGCGTACCCAGCTGTGTGACAACGGGCGCAGTAGCCGTTGAACAAGCCGACTGCTGATTTCGCCTCGTCCTGTGAAACGCCCATCTCTGACGCGAGAGCGGCAAAGTCGGTCTCCCACATCCTCTGCTCGAGCGAGTTCTGGAGGAAAACGAGGCCAGACTCGAGACCTTCGAGGAATAGATCCTCGCGTTCCACCGTGACCGAGAGCAGGAGTACATCGCCCTCGAGGTGTGAGAGAAGTGCCTCTGCTTCGGCAAGATCCGCATCACCGTTCGTGAATGCGTCGAAGGGATCAAAGCGGATGTCGTAGGCGTCTTGAGACTCGAATACGTAGGTGATCTCACCCGCTACCGGTTTGATCACTGTGAGGCTTTCGTAGGACGCGGTCGCGATCGCTGTCAGACCCTTCTCCGCGTCGTCAGTGAGCCCGTCGCGGTCGATGTCATCGCCCGGTTGCTCGCACGTTGTGCCGACAAGTTCTGCGGAAGCCGCCGTACACATGCCTGGTGCTTGCAGCAGGTCCTTCACATCATCGGGGAACGTACCGACAACACTGAGCGTCGCCGGCGCCGCATCCACCTCTTCGATCTGGATCTCCTGGAAGTTGATGAGCGTCCGGGTGGCTTGCTCACCTCCCTCGATCTGGGTGAGTGCGCGGTCTGCGGCTCCTTGCGACTTTGCGAACGCTTCTTCTTGAGTCAGCTGGATCGAACGCAGGAACGAGATCACCTGATCGACCTCTTGAACCGTCATGGCACCGCCGCCATCCAGACCGTACGGCGGCATCGGGGTGCCCTCGCGACCAAAGACGATCCAGTGTCGAACCTCTTCCTCGTCGTAGCGGAAGAAGATGTCGTCGAGAGATGGCACTGCCCAGTTCGTGTCAACACCTGAGCGCTCTTCGTTGTATGTGGTTGCGCCGCCACCACCGGCGGGACCGTGGCAGTCGGCGCACAAGAAGGCATCAGGGCTGTACCAGTGGGCACCTTCCTCGATGTCGAGCTCGATGGTCGCATCGGCGAATGCCTGCTGGCGACCCGGCTCGTTCAATGCATACCACGGCATGATGATGGCCATGAGAGCGGAGCCCAAGAGCGCGGCACGAAGCACCCGAGTCAGCTTCTTGTTCTCGAGTTCGACATCAGAAGCTCCCGGTGACAAGTTCGGTGGCGCAGCTTCCTGGGCCGCCGCCTTCGAACGGCGGGAGTTGACGAACAGATAGCCCATCCAGACGAGAAGGAGGGCAACGACGAGAATGAGCGCCAAAGCGCCAATCCCGAGACCGCCACCCGAGGCGGCCGGTTCCGTTCCCTCGCCACCAGCGGCGAGCACATTGTTCAAGTAGTGCACTGTTCCATTACCCCACGCAGAATGGGCCCTGCGGATAGGCCACCGTCTTGTTCTTTGCCCTGGCCGTCTGCACGACGGTGCCCGTGTCGATCACGAGTTGGCCGGCACTGTCGATGCTGACGCCGAATCGATCGAGGTTGCGAGGCGCTGGGCCATCCTCGTACTCACCATGGTTGTTGTACTTGGAACCGTGGCACGGACACTCGAAACCTTGGGATGAGAGGCACTCAGGCACCCGACATCCGAGGTGCGGGCATCGCTGCCACAGAGCCATCAGGCCAACACCATCGGACTCGCCTCCCGCGACCACGAATGGGGTCGCTTCGAACGAAGACCCCGCCATCTCCGAAAGAGGGAAGGGAACGATCCATGACTGGGCCGAGGGCACGAATTTGGGTACGACCGTCCCGCCCTGGACGACCTCGGCCTTGATGCTGTCGAATGCGCCCGCCTTGATCGGCGTACCGAAGCCACCTTTGAGCTTTGGCCACATGAACGCAAGGCTCGCGAGGGTGAACTGGAGCATGAAGAGACCGAACACGGCACCGATCGCACGGTTGAAGAATTTCCTTCGCGTCACTCCGTATTCGTCCTCGGAGATCTCGACCCGTGGTTCGTCGTCCCGGTATTCGGTCGGTGCGTCGACCATTGTGATGGTTGCTGCTCCGCCACCCTCTTCGACAATGGTCTGTTCCACTGTCTGCTCCATGGCCCTTCGTCGTTCCCTGTCCATCTTGGCGGCCTTGCGGTCGAGTTCACCCTGGGTAATGGCGCCGTCTGAGTCCTTGCGCCGAGAGGCGACCACGATGATGCCGAATGCCGCGATGCCTGCGGCAAAGGCGATGATCAGGATGAAGATGGTTGTTGCACTCATGCGGGATCGCTCATTCGA
>QMQC01000143.1 GCA_003648875.1 Actinomycetota bacterium | reverse complement strand
GCGGTCCGTTTGCCTGGGGGATTCCCGGGGCGGTTGCTCCTTCGGCGCCGGTCGGCCGGCTCTCCCGCAAGGCGTCAATGGCCCTTCAAGGATACCAGCCACGCCACTACTTGGCCTCTGGCGTCCATACGCGCCGTATCCGGCCCGTATGGACGCCAGACACATGAGTCGTGTTGACCGCTACGCCACTTCCAGCTCTGCCGGCCTCCCAAATTTCCGTCTGAACAGGATGTAGGCGATAGCACCGGCAGGAATCGGAAGCCAGAACTGGAAGAGCCTGTACGCAAGGGTTGCGAGGGTCGCGTCTGGTCCAGGGATTCCCGAGGCCACGAGCATTGCGGTGAGACCGACCTCTACGAAACCAAGACCACCGGGAGTGAGGGGGATCATCCCGAGCACGGCTGAACCGGCAAACGCCACAAGCACAAGACTCGGACGGGGATGGGCACCGACAGCGTTCAGGGCAACCATCAACACCATGTAGTCGAGTGTCCAGTTGAGCACAGCGGCAATCAACGCCTTGAACCACCTGGCACCGAGTGCCTCGACGACCTCGTTTCGTCGATCAAGGACCTCTTGAGCCGTTGGATGCCAGTCCTTGCTGAGCCGCTCGGCCAACCAGCACACGACGCGTTCGACGACACCGCCGACAAACAGCAGCGGTCTGTCGTACTTCACAACTGCGAACACCGCGCTGAACATCAGGACGAACAGAATGGTCCCGACGATTCCGACGGGCAGAAGCCCACTTGGTATGGGAGCAGACAGTGCAGCAAGCAGAAGAGCGATCGCAGGCAGGGAGAACAGCACGAGGTTCGAGATGAAAGACACGGCCGCCAACGCTGCCGCGGCCCGACCTGTCGGCACTCCGGACACGGAGAGCATCTGGAAGTAGGAGGCGCCTGCTGCGACCGGCCCGCCCGGAACGACTTTCGCCATTGCGTTGGAGACAAGCTGGGACGTTGCCGCAACAAATCGAGAGATACCGGGCACAGCGATGTGCGTGAGCTCCCATGCCGCCGTGAATGCGCCGGTCATGAGAACACCCATCAACAGGAACCAGTACCAATCGATCCCTGAGAGATCCTGAGTAGCGGAGAAGAAGTCGACGAGGTTCGGCCACAGGACGTAGAGCACCAACCCCGCGGCGAAGAGAAAAGCCGATCGAATAGCGATCGTCTTCCACCTGTCTCTGCGATCAGTCTGTGATCTGGCTCTTTCGGTCATTCTGAGAAGTGTTCCCCGGGATCAGACACAAATGTAGCGATACCGACTGGACCAACCCAACGGTTTCTTCGGCATCCGTCCTACTCGATGTTCGACTGTGCCTCATCGTAGGTGTCGCACAGGTCACGCATGGAATCGAGATAGGGCCAGTAGTCGACCTGGATCGTGTGCCGAGGTCGGTCCTGATACCGCTCAGCACACTCGAATGCGTCCGTTATGACCTCAGCACGCATTTCGCCCGAACTCGGCAGCGACGCGCCTCCAAGCAGCTGGCACACCCATCGCGCCTGCTGCTCAGCCAGGGGCGGAAGCGCACCTACGGGCTGGATCAGGCCGATGAAGAACAGCCCCGGCATGTCGACAGGGACGACTTGCTTGTACAGCTTGACCTTGTTGTCGTCTGAAGCGAAGACATCGCCATCGAGGAACGGGAACGAGATCCGATATCCCGTTGCATAGATGACGACATCAGCCCTTGTACGTTTCCCGTCAACGAAGATGACCTCATCGCTGGTGAAACGTGAGATGCCACCTCGCACGTGCACCTGGCCGTCCTTGACAAGTGCAAGCACATCAGCCGACACGGTCGGATGCTGGCTCAGGATCGGCGCGTCGGGAATTGGGAATCCGTACGACTCCTGGCTTCCTCTGGCCATGTACAGCAGCATCCTGTACACGGTGCGCTGCACATTGAGCGGGAGCCGCGAGGTAAGGCGCGTGGAGAAGCTGTCGAGTGGTCTCCCGAATAGGTATCTCGGAAGGATGTGGGCTCCCGATCGGGTGGAGATGGTCACCGACTTTGCATGCCAGGAGAGTTCGCTTGCGATGTCCGCACCCGTATTTCCGATGCCCACAACAACGACATCCTTGCCGATGAACCGGTACGGCGTCCGGTACGTATGGGCGTGCATCGTCTCACCCTCGAACAGGCCATCACTCGCTGGGATGATCGGATCCCAGTGATGGCCGGACGCCACAATGACCGCTCGGTAGAGCTTCGTCGACTCCTTCCCCGTCGCGAGGCCCCGCGTCGTGACCTCCCAGCCATTGTCTTGAGGGCGGACCGACACGACCCTGATTCTGAACTCGATGTGGTCCTTCAGCCCGAACGTCTCGGCGTAGTTGTCCAGATACTCGATCACTTGGGTGTGGTGCAGATAGACCGGCCACTCTCTCGGCATGTCCAGGTCCCCGTATGCGAATCGTCCCTTGGACGTGTCGATGTGCAGCGATGCATACGCCGGAGATCTGCCGCTGTCGTTGTCGTAGCGCCAATTACCCCCGATGTCGCTTCCCATCTCGAAGGCGTCGAACTCGACATCTCGATCCAGAAACTGCTTCACGGTCGTCAGCCCGCTGACGCCTGCACCGATCACACATACGGGGAGTTGCTCGTTCACGAACCCGATGATGGCATTTCGAGTGGCCTCAGGAGGTCGACCGTGTTGTTCTGTACCTTGTTTACCAGGGTCGAAATCGGGTACTCGGCCATGAGTTCGGCCGGATAGACGCCCATGAGCGCCTTGATCGCCTCCCTGTCGTCGAGGGAGGGGTCGAGCCACGCATCCCACCGGTCACGCGGCATGATCACGGGCATCCGGTCATGGATCTTCTCGAGCAGACGGTTCGGTGTGCCTGTGAGGATCGTGCAGCTCAGAATCCGCTCGTCGGTATCTGGATCGTTCCATATCGACCACAGCCCCGCGGCCGGAAGCGGCCTCTTGTCCGCACCGAAGATGTAGTGCGGGAGCTTTCCTTTCTCCCTGCGTTCCCACTCGAAGAATCCATCGAGAGGGATGATGCAGCGACGCTTCGCAAACGAACTGCGGAACATGGGCTTGTCTGCAGCGGTCTCCGAGCGAGCGTTGAAGGTACGCGCCCCGATCTTCTTCTCCTTCGCCCATGAAGGTATGAGCCCCCACCGAAGCGACGTGAGCGTCCGCTCACCTTCGTGATCAGCAACCGCATACACGAGGGAGGTCGGCGCAACGTTGTAACTCTCGCGCAACGTCTCGGTACGTATGAATTCAGCACCGAAGTGCTCTGCGTAGAACTCGGGTTTCTCGACTTGTACAAAGCGGCCGCACATGGGTAACGACAGTAGACGAACGACGGGCGGTTGACGACGGCTCGCTCTCGGAGTCCTTCAAGGGCGGTACGGTTACTGCCGATGGAAAGCAGAATGACCCCAGCTATCTCGTTCTCTTCGGTGCGAAAGACCTTTGGTGAAATCACCGCCCTCAATGGTGTCGACTTCACCGCCCCAGCTGGCTCCGTAACCGTCCTCCTCGGCCCGAACGGTGCAGGAAAGACCACGACCGTCCGGCTGACGACGGGTGCGATGATCCCCGACTTCGGTGCGATCAGAGTCCTCGGACTCGACCCGCTCACAGACGGCGACCAAGTCAGGGCCCGGGTCGGAGTTGTCCCGCCAAAACCGGCGTTCTACGACCAGATCTCTGGCTGGGACAACCTGCAGTTTGCAGCCACCATTTTCGGGGCGGACGAGTCTGAGGCACGCCGGGCCGCGGAGCAGTTTGGAATCGCCCACGCTCTCAGCCAGGACGTGGGGGGATACTCGACAGGTATGCGAACGAGACTCGCTCTCGCAAGAGCTGTCCTCCACGACCCAGAAGTACTCATGCTCGACGAACCGACTGCAGGCCTCGACCCTGAGTCTGCACGAGCGGTCCTTGACCTGATCACCGACATGGCAGGAAGAGGCCGAACGATCGTGATGTGCACCCATCTGTTGCACGAGGCCGAAGGCATTGCTGACCAGGTTGTCCTCTTGGAGGCCGGAGAGGTTCGGGCTTCTGGGCCACCAAGAGCCCTTGCCAGGCGGTATATGCCCGATCCCATCGTGATCATCGACGCCGAGGATCGGTCCATGCTCCGATTGATCTCGGAACTCGACGGCGTGCTTGCGATCCGAGAAGAAGGCGCATATCACATCACGCTCGACTCGGCCGACCGCATCCCTGACCTCGTGATCGAGCTCGTCAAACGCGGAGTCCGACCGACAAGGGTCGAACCCCTCGAACCCACCCTCGAGGATCTCTACTTCGAGATGCAGAGAGCACATAGGGAGACGGGATGAGGTGGCCAATGATCAAGGCGGTTATCCGAATCGACCTGTTTCGCTTGTTCAAGACGAAGGACTATTGGATTCCGCTAATCATCCTCGGTGGTCTGTTCTTCGTGATCCTCCCCGTGATACTGCTTGGATCGCTCAGCCTCATCCAGGCATCGCCGATGATCGGCCAGATCGGTGACATCATCGGGACGTTGCCCGACGCCGTGCAACAGAACATCAAGGGAGACAACCCAGCAACCCGCGCGTCGTACGCCTTCGCGGTCTATCTGCTTGCGCCGATCGCGATCGTGGTCCCCCTCACGATCTCTTCCGCCGTGGGAGCGAACTCGATCGTAGGAGAGCGCGAACAAGGCACCGGGGAGTATTTGGCTCACAGCCCGTTGACGGTGCGTGAGATCTACGTTGCGAAACTCCTCGCAAGCCTCATCCCTGGGTATCTCGCCGGCATCGTTGGATTCGCCATGTACTCACTGGTCGTCAACATCATTGTTGGCAGTCAAGTCGGTGGGTGGTTCTTCCCGACGGCTGGATGGATACTGCTTGTCTTGTGGGTCATCCCGCCGTTCATCGCAATCGCGTTGTCACTCATCCTGAGACTCTCCGCAAGGGTTCGCTCCGCAGCGTCCGCCCACCAGGCGTCGAGCCTGGTGACGCTGCCCGTGATCCTCATGAGCTACGGCGTTGCATCCGGGTTGCTCTACTCCCCTGTCATCTCGGCTGCGGTTTCGGGCCTGGTCGCTTGGATCATCGCCGCCATTCTCCTTGTCACCGGTTCCAAGTCGATCAAACGTGAGCGGCTGCTCGGGGTTTCGGCCGAGGCGTAGGCTTCAGTCGAGCGCCAGTTCCATCAGCATTGTCGAGCGGTATCTGCCATCTTTGAAGCCTGCCTCATCGAGAACACCGATCTCCCGGTATCCGAGGTTTCGATGCAGCACGATCGACGCTTCGTTTGGCAGCGCGATGATCGCGTATGCCCTGTGAAAGCCTGCGATCCGCAGTGCATCGAGCAGCGCTGAGTACAGCAGCGTGCCCACTCCCCGGCCAACCGATCCCGGAGCAAGGACAACAGTGGTCTCAACTGATGGCCGATAGGACTTCTTCGGTTGCCACGGGCCTGCCCATGACGCACCGATGACGCCGTCGCCGTCGCACGCAACGAGTACCGGATATCCATCGGCAACGCTTGACCGAAACCAGTCGAGGCGTTCTTCGACGCTCCACGCTTCCAGATCGAACGAGACATGGG
>QMQC01000142.1 GCA_003648875.1 Actinomycetota bacterium | reverse complement strand
TTAGTTCGAGCGCGTACCTGGTGTTGGGGCGAATCGACGCGTAACTCACCTGGAGCGGACTCCCCACAACGGAGTGGACCGCACCATACGTTGCACTGTTCCAGCGGTATTCGAACCGAGCAATGCCGTCGTTGTCGATCGCATCGACCACCAGGTCCGCCTCAAGCAGTTGATTGTGGGGCTGGGGGGTGCGAAGCTCGTCCGCGTGGATCTCAGGGCGCGTGTCGCCAGCAGGCAGGAGGGCGACCGGCGAGCGAACGAAGGCTGAAGCAGGCACGGACAAGAAAACCGCCAGTATCCCAGCGAGTCCAAGAGACAGTCTCACGCGTGCTTGCATGATTGGAACCTACAGTTCTTGCGCTGTACTGAACTGACACAACCAGCGGCGCGCTCGTGGATGGCGCAACGGACATCTCCCGAAGTGGGCAGACTCCCTAGTGATTAGTCTCAGCTCATGGAATTCCGTAGCGCTACACATGGCGACATCGCGGAGATCGTCGCCTTCACCACCGATACGTTCGAATGGGGTGACTACGTCCCTGAGATGATCGGCGAGTGGATCGATGATCCTTCCGGCACCGTCATGGTTGCGGTTGACGATTCCGGTATCACGGGCCTTGCACGAGTGGTTCTCCTTTCCAACACAGAAGCATGGTCACACGCTGCGAGGATTCGGCCAGACCGCCGCGGTGAGGGCATCGCCGGACAGCTTGCAGACGTGCTGCTCGATTGGGCTCGAGCCCACGGTGCTCTCATCGTCCGTCTTCTCGTCGAAGATGACAACCACGCGTCCATCAGGCAGGTTGCAAAGGCGGGTCTTCGAAGAGTCGCTACCGCAGTCAGAGCCGGACGACCGATTGGAGACGCCACACCAAACCCCGATGGCAATGGAGGCCGCAGAACTTCGTCAGGCTTCACTGCACGCCCGGTCAAGGCAGCGGACGCACCGATGCTCGCGGCGGCGTGGTCATCGTCTCGGTGCGGTCGACCTCTGAGGGGTCTTATCGCCAATGGATGGAGATTCCACATCCTCACGGAGCCAGATCTCATCGACGCTGCCCAAAGGGGCGGTCTGTGGGAGATCGGCTCGTCATGGGCGGTCACGCGCCAGGATGAAGCGACATTCGGAGTCTCTCTCCTTGACACCGACCCGGCCGAAGCCTTCGATGCAATCAGATCCCTCATTGACGTTGCCAACGAGCGCGGTGCAGAAGCCTTCTCGATGTGGCTTGCAGACATCGACTGGCTGACCCAGGCCGCAAGACGCGCTGGCTGTGATGTGTCCCCCAGTGGCATCTGGGTGTACAGCCTGTAGTGGTCTGTCGCAGAATCGGATGCCGTGTCTCTCCGGCTCGCTACTCGCCCCTTTGGGTGGATGACAAGTTCTTCGAGTAGAGCTCGATGGGGTGTCTGATCTCATGGCCGGCGTCGAGATGGCGGCGAAGTTGGATTTCGCAGCCTGCATTGGCCGATGCCACGACCTTTGCACCGGTCGCGCGAATCGAATCCGCCCTGCTTGCTCCGAGCGCCGCGCTCGTCCTGCGATGATCGATGAGATACGTGCCTGCCGCGCCACAACACAAGCCGCCGGCATCCGAATCGACCACTTCATAGCCGGCAGCACGCAGAACCGCTCGCGGCTCTTCGACGATCCCCTGGCCGTGCTCGAGATGACATGGATCCTGGACCGCAACCCGCTCTCCGTTGACGGGCAATGTCGGCAGACGCCCATCCTCGATGGCCGCTGCAACAACCTCGGTGACGTCCCGCACCTTGTGACCGAACTCGGGATCGGCCTTCAAATGTGCTCCGCATCCGGCGACATCCACAACGATCACGTCAGCATCTCGAAAGGCGGATCGGTTCCCTTCGGCCATCCTTTCTGCCTCATCGATGAATCCGTCGTGAGCGGCCAATGCTCCACAACAAGTCTGCCTCGATGGTGCGTTCACTCGATAGCCCGCTGCGAGAAGCAATTCGATCGTTGCCTTGTGGATGTCAGAGAACCATGCGTCCGCCACGCAGCCCGCGAAAAGAGTCGCTGTGGTGGCTTCGCTCGGACCCCAGGTTCCGCCGACCACGGTTGGGTGGGGAAGCGGGATCCTGCGCAGACCCAGACTCGGTACTCCGAGCCGCTGAGCCACTCCAATGGCGACCGACGCGGTCCGTAGGAGCGAGGGCATTGTCAACGCCGTAGTGACCGCGAATCGGCGTAGACGAGCACCAGTCGATGGCAACTGGGTCCTGACCTCCGCAGTCGCACTCTCGATGATCTGGCCGAACGGCACCAGCGAAGGGCAGGCGGTTTCACATGCGCGACACTGCAGGCAGAAGTCGACAATCTCACCGAATCGCTCGTCGACTTGGGCGATGCCCTGATCGACAGCATCGATCGCAGTGAGTCGACCTCTCGGGGACGCTGTCTCGTCACCCGTCAGGCGATAAGTGGGGCACACAGCGAGACAGAGGCCACACGTGACACACGCATCGAGGTCAACGCGAGCCGGCGGATGAGTTGTGACCCAGCTCATCACACGCCCCCAGGAAGTACGCCGGGGTTGCAAACTCGATCCGGATCGAAGAGTTCCTTCAGGCGTCGTTGGATGTCGAGGGTCTCCGGAGCACTCCCGAACCTTGACAGTGAGGCATTCAGCTGGCCGTGCCTGCGAATCACGAGTGACCCGCCCGCAGACTCCGCCCAGGCCCTGAAGTCAACGATCTGAGATTCCTCGATCTCGTTCCAGCCGACATCCACGACGCCAACACCGTGCTGTGCAACGAACCGTGTAGCGCCAACGTCACGCACTTGACGGACCGCTTCACCTACAAGCCGCGCTGGAACGTTCACGGCAACCACGACGGATTCATCGATCGGGTCTGGCCAGTCGAAGCCTTCTGAGGCCGATCCACCAAGGGCGGGGTCCTGCGGGCCCGAGACATATACGAAGCCACCGTCCTCGATCTCCAGTGCTGCGATCGGCTGATACAACTGCCTCCGAATCGAGGCGGGGTCTTCGACACTCACGGTTCTCGGAGCCAGATCCTCGGGCCACAATTTGAGGGAGACCTCTGCGATGAAGCCGAGCGCACCGTACGAACCCGTCACCAAACGTGCAACGTCGTACCCTGTGACGTTCTTGACCAGTTGCCCACCGGCGTGTACGACCTCCCCATAGCCCGTGACGATTGTCGCACCGATCACCCTGTCCCTCGTTGGTCCGTATCGGTGCCGCCGGTACCCGGACACACCACAGGCAATGACGCCGCCAACCGTTCGGTTGGGTGCTGTCTCCGGCAGAACAGCAGTGTGCCCGTACTCCCTCAAGATGTCATCGAGTTCTGCAAGGGTCGTCCCCGCTCGCACGACTACGGTCAGGTCGTCCGGCCTGTAGTCCACGACGCCTTTCAGCTTCTCGGTCGAAACCAATGTGCGGCCGTCGGGCTGTGTAGTGGACCCGGAGCCCATGAACCAGAGCGACTCACTTTGATTCCTCGCATCCCCTATCAGAGCGACTACCTCGGCAATGGATGAAGGGGAAACCCTGTTCACAGCCTCACACCGTTCGCATCGAAACAGCGCGAGCCCTCCGGGAGTACCTTGGATGGGTTCATCATCGCCGCGTCGTCGAAGGCCTCACGCACACGCGCCTGAGCATCCAGGTCGATGTCGGAGAACACGAGATGCATCAGGTCTCTCTTCTCGAGACCGATGCCGTGCTCTCCCGAGAGGGACCCACCAACCTCGATGGACACGTCCACCATCTCCCGAGCAGCAGTCTGCACCTTCTCGAGCATCCCTGGCTCCTTTGCATCGAACGCGACGAGGGTGTGCAGGTTGCCGTCACCTGCATGGAACACGTTGAGCATCTGGAGGTCGTATCGGTCGCCGATCTCATAGATCTTCGTCAAGACATCGACGAGCGCTGTGCGGGGGACCACGGTGTCGTGGAGGTAGTAGTCGGGAGCAGTCTGAGCAACGGCACCGAAGGCCGCCTTGCGCCCCTTCCACAGCAGAGCACGCTCCGAGGCGTCAACAGCCACTCTCACCTCCGTTGCTTCATGGGCGTGCGCTGTGGCAGTGATCACTTCGACTCCAGCTTCAACCGACGCCGAAGTTCCAGTGACCTCGGCAAGGAGAACGGCGCCAGCGTCTGTGGGATATCCGGCATGTACGAAATTCTCAACAGCCTCGACCATCGGTCGATCCATGATCTCAAGAGCTGCCGGGATGAGACCGGAGGCAATGATCCCGGATACAGTTGCTGCTGCTCCCTCGATCGTCGGAAATCCGATGAGGATGGTCGCAACATCCGGTGCGTTCTCCGTGAGCCTGACAAGCACCCTCGTGATGATTCCGACGGTGCCCTCGGAACCGACGACAACAGCCCGGAGGTCGAGTCCCGGCTGATCAGGAGCCTCGCTCCCGACGGTGACGATTCACCCGACCGCAGTCACCACTTCGACAGCGAGGACGTGTGCCACCGTGGTGCCATCAGCGAGACAATGCGGACCGCCGGCGTTGGTTCCAACGTTGCCCCCAATCGTGCAGGCCTGCTGGGAGGATGGGTCAGGAGCAAAGTGAAGGTCGAGCGATTCGAGATGTTTGGACAGATCGAGATTGATGACACCGGGTCCGACCCAAGCGGTTCGGCCGATCTCATCCACGGCGTGGATCTCATTGAGCCTCGTGAGCACGACAAGCAACCCGGGTTCCACTGGAACCGCTCCACCAGCAAGCCCCGTCCCAGCACCCCGAGGAACAATCGACACGCCGTGTCTCCGCGCGATTCGCACGATGGCCGCGACCTCCTGGACGGTCTCAGGCAGCGTTGCTGCGATCACATCGCCTCTGGTCATCCCTGCGTCCTTCGAGAACACCTCCAGATCGAGGGGATGACCACGAACCCTCTCGAATCCCAGCAGAGTGTTGAGTTCGTCGATCAGGGCCATGAGCCGACGCTACGAGCGATCGGGTTGCGTGGACGGATTCCACTCGTTGCAAAGACTCGGTGCGGTACCTTGAGATCTACGGGGAACTCCCCGGCAAGCAACTCAGCCAAGTCAGCATCGAATCGCTTGACCTGGTTGACACCCAGGGCTGACCCGACGCCGTTGCATGTACGGACGCGCCCGCGCCAGGCCTCGTGGGAGAAGGACACCTCGACCGTGTAGCTGAAGCTCTCGACCTCGCGGAACCCGAAGCGATCGAGAGCCTCGACATGTTCTGGGTGGACACCTCGCCAACCAGCCTTCGGCCAGCCGGGGTTGTGCTCGAGGATCATGTCCTCCGTTCGTCCCGCAACATTGCCGGGGAGAGGCAGATAGCTGAAACTGCAGATGATCAGGCGTCCTCCAGGGGACAACACGCGAATGGCCTCTCTCAGGGCGGCGTCCGAATCGAACCACCACCAACACTGGCCCGCGCTCACGATGTCGAAGCTGGCATCATCCTGACCCGTGGCTTCCGCACGTCCCTCCACGAAGCGAACGGTCAACGCTCGGTCACCGCCCTCCCTTCGGGCAACCTCAAGCAACTCTGGTGCGATGTCGAGACCGGTGACTTCGAGACCCCGGTCCGCGAACCC
>QMQC01000141.1 GCA_003648875.1 Actinomycetota bacterium | reverse complement strand
CTCGACGTCCCTGGCTGTGTCCTCCGCCTCGACGCAGTCCAGACTGCGCCTTCGTTGTGCGTCCTTGCCAGATGACGCCGATGCCACGCTGACACCCAGACACCAAATCTGCGACAGACCATTAGAATCGGAGGCCGATGACCGATTCTCCGCTTCCCATCGCTGTACTCATTTCGGGCAGTGGGAGCAACCTGCAGGCACTCATCGACGCACAGGACGCTGCACAGGATTACGTGGTGGCCGTCGTCATCTCGGATCGGCCCGACGTGCGAGGACTCGATAGGGCCGCGGATGCAGGCATATCCACGAAAGTCGTCGAGTGGGCTGATTTCGAATCGCGGAGTTCGTTCACACGCGCCCTGTGTGACGTGGCCGATTGCCATGGCGCGAAAGGTCTCGTGCTTGCGGGGTTCATGCGCATTCTTGCGCCGATCGCGATGAAACGATTCCCGGCCGCGATCATCAACGTCCACCCCGCTCTGCTCCCCGCCTTCCCTGGCGCCCACGCAGTCGAGAATGCAATCGAATACGGAGTGACGCTCACAGGAGTCACCGTCCACTTCGTTGACGAGCAGGTTGATCACGGCCCGATCATCGTCCAGGAAGCGGTCCGGGTTGCGGCCGACGACGACCAGACATCTCTGCACAGACGAATACAGGACGTCGAGCATCGACTCCTCCCCGACGCTGTGTCCGCGTTCGCACGAGGGAATCTGACAGTGCAGGGCAGACACGTACGCTGGGACCGGATGCCTGAGGAGGCCGTCGGCTGATGACAGAGATTGCGGTAAGAAGAGCACTCATCTCAGTGTCAGACAAGACAGGTCTCACTCCGTTCGCCGTGTCGCTCGTCGACAACGGTGTGACGATCGTCTCGTCCGGTGGCACCGCAACCCATCTGGAGGACGCCGGAATCGCGGTCACGAGGGTTGAAGAAGTCACAGGCGCACCTGAGATGCTCGGCGGAAGGGTGAAAACCCTTCACCCACGCATCCACGGTGGGATCCTTGCGGATCTGGGCAAGGATGATCATCGCCAGGACCTCATCGAACTCGGCATCGAGACGTTTCAGCTCGTCGTCTCGAACCTGTACCCGTTCGAGGACACGATCGCGACAGGTGCGGACAACCCCACTGCCATCGAGAACATCGACATAGGTGGCCCGACACTCATCAGAGCCGCTGCCAAGAACTACGAGTGGGTTGCCGTGGTCGTCTCCCCGGATCGCTACGACGATGTCATCGAGGCGATCAACACGGGCGGCACGACGGCAGGACTTCGGGCGGAGCTCGCCAGGGAGGCATTCTTTCGCACCGCTCAGTACGACGCGGCGATCGTCAACTGGCTCCACTCGAGAGATGGCCAGGGCAAGCTTGTTCTCCCTCTTGAGATCAAGGCATCGTTGCGATATGGCGAGAACCCACACCAACCAGCGGCCCTGTACGCAGCACCGGATACCAATGGATGGTGGAGTCGGACGGATCAGGTCCAGGGCAAGGAGATGTCCTTCAACAACTATGCAGACGCAGATGCGGCTTGGCGGTTGGTGAGTGATCTGCCCGACACATCAGTGGCCATCCTCAAGCACATGAATGCATGTGGCGTGGCACATGCAGACACGATGTCCGGTGCGTTCACGACGGCATGGAATTGTGATCCGATCTCGGCATTCGGCGGAGTCGTCGCATGCAACGGAGAGCTCGACGGATCCACAGCTAGGGCGATCAGTGAGTTCTTCGTCGAGATCGTTGTCGCCGCATCGATCTCGGATGAGGCCAGGGCGATCATGGCTCAGAAGAAGAACCTCAGGGTGCTGATCGCACCACCTCCATCCGATTTCGACCTCGATATCCGCACAGTCGATGATGGGTTCCTCGTCCAGGTCCGGGACTCGGTGACCGCTGGAACCGAGGTATGGGAGACCAAGACGAGAGAGCCGACAGATCGGGAGAGGACAGATCTCGAATTGGCATGGATCGTCGCAGCGCACACGAAGTCCAACGCCATCGTTCTGGTAAAGGACGGTGCAGCGATCGGTGTGGGAGCGGGAGACCAATCCAGGGTTGGTGCGGCTGAACGTGCGTTGGACAGGGCTGGGGACAGGGTGAAGGGTGCCGTCTGTGCATCCGATGCCTTCTTCCCGTTCCGAGACGGACCTGATGCGCTTGCAGCTGCAGGGGTCACCGCGATCATCGAACCCGGAGGCTCGATGCGCGACGACGAGGTCATCGAGTCAGCGATTGAACACGACGTGGCGTTGGTGTTCACACGAGAGAGGCATTTCAGACATTGAGCGCACAGATAATCTCGGGCAAGGAAGTAGCTGCAGCCGTCAAGGCGCGGATACGAAATGAAGTAGCCGAACTGGCGGAGCGAGGTCGTGAGGTCGGGCTTGCGACCCTGCTTGTGGGAGATGACCCCGCGAGCCACATATATGTCGGCTACAAGCACAAGGACGCTGAGTCCGTCGGGATCAAGTCGATTGACATCAGCCTCCCCGAAACGGCCACCCAGGAAGATGTATTGGGGGTGATCGATGAGCTGAACTCACGGCCGGACGTGACAGGCATGATCGTCCAGTTACCGCTCCCTTCTGGACTGAACGATGAGGCAGCAGTAGAACGAGTGCTGCCCACCAAGGATGCAGACGGTCTCCACCCCTTCAATCTCGGAAGGCTGCTCCTTGGCCAGCCAGGCCCGTTACCGGCAACGCCATCCGGCATCATGACGATGCTCGACTACTACGGGATCGATGTGGCAGGGAAGATCGCTGTCGTGGTTGGGCGATCCTTCCTCGTCGGGCGACCCATGGCGCTGATGCTCGGCACGAAGGGCACGGACGCAACCGTGATCCAGGCACACTCGAGAACCCCAGACCTTCCGGCGATTTGTCGCCAGGCGGACATTCTCATTGCAGCAGTTGGACGCCCGGGCATGTTCGATGCGACCTACGTCAAGCCAGGCGCCGTCGTGATCGACGTGGGCACGAACCGAACCGACGATGGACTCGTCGGTGACGTAGCATTTGACGAGGTTTCCCGGGTGGCGTCAGCCATCTCCCCTGTGCCGGGCGGAGTCGGACCAATGACGAGGGCGTCGCTTCTCACCAACACGGTGCGGCTCGCATCCTCTGACTGACACTCAATGCAAATGAATCACAACACGCGAACACGGAGAACCTGATGGCTGAAGCAATCACAAGGACACAAGACGGTCTCAACGTACCTGCCAACCCGATCATCCCCTTCATTGAAGGTGATGGCATAGGCCCCGACATCTGGGCTGCGGCTCGCAACGTGTTTGACACTGCTGTCGAGAAGGCATATGGCGGCGAGCGCAAGATCGAGTGGATCGAGGTTCTCGCCGGGGAGAAGGCGTTCAATGAGACGGGGGAGTGGCTCCCCGACGCCACCGTCGATACGTTCAGGAAGTTCCTCGTCGGTATCAAGGGTCCGTTGACCACGCCGGTCGGCGGCGGGATCAGAAGCCTGAATGTGGCTCTTCGCCAGATCCTCGATCTCTACGTGTGCCTCCGCCCTGTACGTTGGTATCAAGGCGTTCCCTCCCCGGTCAAGAAGCCCGCCGACGTCAATATGGTGATCTTCCGTGAGAACACCGAGGACGTTTACGCGGGCAAGGAGCTCGAAGCTGGTACCGACGGGGTCATGAAGCTGCTTGCGTTCCTCGATGAAGAGTTTGGCTGGGAGATTCGTGTGGACTCAGGCCTCGGCATCAAGCCGATCTCAGAGTCTGGGTCCAAGAGACTCATCCGTGCGGCTATCGAGTACGCGCTCGAACAGGACAGACGATCGGTGACCCTCGTGCACAAGGGCAACATCATGAAGTACACCGAGGGAGCCTTCAGGGAGTGGGGCTACGAACTGGTCAAAGAGGAGTTCTCAGACGTTGCCGTGAGTTGGGAAGACTGCAATGGCGACCCAGGCGACAGGTTGCTGATCCAGGATGTCATCGCGGATGCGTTCCTGCAACAGATCCTCACACGACCGGCCGAGTATGACGTGATCGCGACGATGAACCTCAACGGTGATTACATGTCCGACGCATTGGCCGCCCAGGTAGGTGGGATCGGAATCGCTCCGGGAGGGAACATCAATTACGAGAACGGTTACGCCATTTTCGAGGCCACTCACGGCACAGCGCCGAAGTACACAGGCATGGACAAGGTCAACCCCGGATCCGTGATCCTGTCCGGTGAGATGATGTTCCGTTACCTCGGTTGGGATGACGCGGCACGACTGATCGTCAAGGGTATGGAAGCCGCGATCGGCGACAAGATCGTCACCTATGACTTTGCCCGCCTCATGGACGATGCGACCGAAGTTTCGACGTCCGCCTTCGCTCAGGCCGTGTGCGATCGGATGTAAGGAAGTTCACAGTCGACAGTTCACAGTTCGCCTCGGACGCGCCACTGTGAACTGAAAACTGTGAACCGCCGCTGTCCGACAGTCCTGACGGACAACGGCGCCGGTATCCTTGGCCCGACAGCTTCCGATCTCCAAGGAGAGCTCATGAGCAAAGTAACCGTCGTTGGCGCCGGTAAGTACGGCTCCACCACCACCCAGCGGATCGCTGAGTGGGATATCGTCGATGAAGTCGTGATGACCGACATCGTTGAAGGACTTCCCCAGGGTCTTGCACTTGACATGAACCAGTCCCGTCCCCTGCTTGGTTACCGCACCAAAGTGTCCGGAACGAACGACTATGCGGACACAGCCGACTCCGATGTTGTTGTGATCACTGCTGGTCTTCCTCGCAAGCCCGGCATGAGCCGCATGGATCTACTCGGCGTCAACGCCGGAATCGTCAAAGCAGTGACTGAGGAGATCGTCAGATACTCCCCGAACGCCGTAATCATCGTGGTTACGAACCCACTCGATCAGATGACGACGCTCGCAGCTGAGGTATCCGGTTTCCCGAGGAACAGGGTTCTCGGTCAGGCAGGCATGCTCGATAGCGCTCGCTTCGCCCATTTCATCTCAGAGGCCGCGGACGTCGACATCTTGTCGGTCGAGGCGGTGACGCTCGGCTCGCACGGTGAGACGATGGTGCCCGTGCCCTCACTTTGCAGGGTTGGTGGTGAGCCGCTCTCCAGTGCTCTCGACGCAGATACGATCGATGAACTCGTCGACAGAACACGCAAAGGTGGGGCAGAGATCGTTGCCTACCTCAAGACCGGTTCTGCGTATTACGCACCCTCCGCGGCCGCTGCCTCGATGGTCAGGGCCATCGTTGAGGACAGCAACGCAGAGATGCCTGTTTGCGCCTGGATGGAGGGGCAGTACGGCATCGACGGCGTATACCTCGGCGTGATTGCCAAGCTCGGCAAGAGCGGCGTCAACGAGGTCTCCGAAATCGACCTGACCGACGCGGAAGAGACAGCTCTGAAGGAGGCAGCTGTCGCTGTGGCAGAGAAGGTCGCCGATCTGGAAGAGATTGATCTCTAGTCAGAACGCTGCGCTCTCCGAAGGTCGAAGTTCGAAGTCCGAAGTCGGAATTCGGATGTCGGAAGTCGGAATTCGGAATTCGGAACGCTGCGCTCTCCGCAGTCCGCAGTCCGCAGTCCGCAGTCCGCAGTCCGCAGTCGGATGTCGGACG
>QMQC01000140.1 GCA_003648875.1 Actinomycetota bacterium | reverse complement strand
CAGATCGGATGCAGATGTCTCTTCGGTTGTCCAGGCGGGACAGCTGATCCTGGGTGAGAACCGACAGCAGGGACTCCGAGATCGCATCGCAAGTCGCCTGTTCCCACAAGTCGAGTGGCATTTCGTTGGTCCCTTGCAGAGGCGAAAGGTCGCCTTTGTGCAGCAGCATGCCGCTCTCCTTCATTCGATGGATCGGCTCTCGCTGGCACAGACCTGGTCGAGCGCAGGAACTACTCCGGTGCTGATCCAGTTCAACCTCGGAGACGAACCCCAGAAGTCGGGCTTCGATCCGGGTGATGCCGACGCAGTCATCGATCAACTGCTTGGCACGGGTTTGGATGTGCGAGGCGTCATGGCCATACCGCCCATGGCTGGTAGCCCGGAGCTGACAAGACCATACTTCGCGCGGCTCCGTGGGATCTTTGACAACTACCGCGAGTCGTATGCCAACATGGAGCACTGCTCCATGGGTATGTCCCACGACTTCGAGGTGGCGATCGAGGAGGGGTCCACCATGGTGCGCGTGGGAAGGGCTATCTTTGAGCAGACAGGCCGCTGAAACAAACGGGATTCGGATATGTCATCACTGTGGAACAAGACCCTCTTCTACCTTGGTCTAGTTGACGAGGAGGAGCAGGAGGCTGGCACCGTCGACTCTCCGGTCGGTGAGGTCAGGCCCGTCGGGCAAGACTCGACTGCAGCACCTCTTCCACCAGGCATGGCGCCCAGTGACGTCGCCGGGTCCGCAACGATCGCCAAGCCGGGTTCCGGTGTTGCGGGTCGGCGGATCGAGCCGCCCGCTGCAACGAGGCAGCGAATGTCGAGCGACAGGACCTATGCCGAAGCAGGCGTATACATCCACCCGAACGCTGGATCTGCGAGCGACATCGCTGCTCGTAGAATGGAACCAGAGTCCCACATCATCGTCGCGCGGAATTTCTCTGACGCGCAGACACTTGCAGACTCGATTCGTAGCGGTCGTGGTGTCGTGCTCGACCTGCGAAACACGGAACCGGAGATGGTGCGCAGGATCGTAGATTTTACATCAGGTCTCACGTACGCTCTCGACGGAAAGATGGCCAAGACATCCCAGGGTGTCATTCTCATAACACCGTCGGGAGTCTCGATCGGTACACAGGAATACGACCGGCTGGAGAAGCTCGGTCTCTTCGACCTCGAGAGCTGACGTGGCGTTCATTAGGCTGATCATCAACTGGTTCGTGCTCGGAATGCTCCTTTGGATCGTTCTGTCATACATCGTCACCTTCGGAAGACTCGGCTGGGACCATCCCGTTCGGAAGGTCTACGATGCACTTTCGAAGGTCATCGAACCGATTCTGCGGCCGATAAGGGCTGTGATGCCACCCGTACGATTCGGTGGAGCGGCGCTTGACCTGTCGCCATTGGTGCTGATCCTGGGGTTGTCGCTCCTGGCGAGCTTGCTCTAACTCGCTTCGCCTTCGGCTTCGCTTTCCGGGCGGTCGCTTCGCTCCCTTACCGCTTTCCGCTGAAGCGGGCACCGGATGCCGGATAGCGGATAGCGGATAGCGTCAGTCGTCCGCCATCAGTCGTCTTGCGCTCAGTCTGACTGTTCCACCGCCGAGGTCGTGCTCCTCGCCCGGGGCATCGGCGCTGTACGCGATCGAGTCGGCCAGGACCTCGCCAGCGATCATATCTGCGTGTTGTTCGAAGGCCGAGATGACGACTGGATGATCGCTCGACCACACGACGCCTATGCGATCTGTCACATCGAGATCGAGTTGTCTGCGCATGCTCTGGATTCGGTTGACGAGCTCGCGCGCCACCCCTTCTGTTCGCAAGCTGTCTGTCATGGTCGAATCGAGCGCGACGGAGATCGATCCCTCCGCTGCCACGACGGAGCCTGAACGAGGCGAGCGGGATACCACGATGTCGGCCTCGGTGAAGGTGAATCCGTTCACAGATACTGTGCCGCCGTCGAGGAGCGTGACGATCGTATCGTGATCGAAATTGGTGATGATGGCTGCAACAGTCTTCATGTCCCTGCCAAGGCGTGGACCAAGCACCTTGAAGTTGGCCTTCGCACCGAGATCGACAAGCCCAGCCTCGTCATCGTGAACTTCGACGGCTGCAACGTTCAACTCTTCGGCGATGAGTTCCGCATGGCTGGTGACTGCCTCCCGTTCCCTGGTTGACCTCGTCACCACGGTGACGGAGGCGAGCGGCTGCCGTACCGGTAGATCATGGCGCTTTCTCAGGCCGCGACCGAGGTTCACGACCGCTCTCACAGTCGCCATCGAACGCTCGAGTTCTTTGTCGATCGCATCGAGGTCGGCCTCCGGATAGTCCGTATGGTGCACGCTGGGAAGAGTATCCGGATCAACACGGCGAACGAGACCCTGGTAGATCTCCTCCGTGACGAACGGCAGGATCGGCGCCGCGACACGACTGAACATCTCGAGCACTTCATGCAGGGTTGCGAATGCCGCCATCTTGTCCGATTCATCCGAGGCACCGCGGTGAGCCCAGAACCGGCGTCTCGATCTCCGGATGTACCAGTTCGTCAGATCACCAACGAAACCGATGATTGGCGGAACGACTGCGAACAACCTGTATGCCTCCATCTCACGGTTCACGTCCGCGACGAGACTCTGCAGTACAGAGATGATCCAACGATCGATCTCTGGTCGATCCGCAAGCCTTGGAGCCGATCTGAGGTCTCGGCGGGTGATCCCATCAGCGTTGGCGTAGGTGGTGAAGAAGGAATAGGAGTTCCACAACGGGAGCAACACGGTTCGGACCACCTCGCGCACCCCGTCCTCTGAGAATCTGAGTGGTTCACCGCGAACGATCGGCGAGTTGATCAGGTAGGCCCGCAGCGCATCTGCCCCGAAATCGTCCAATACATGAATCGGATCGGGGTAATTCTTGAGCGACTTGGACATCTTGCGACCGTCCTTGGCGAGCACCATGCCTGTCACGACGCAGTTCTGGAAAGGTGCCTCGTCCCGGATGGCCGTCGAAAGTATGAGGAGCGTGTAGAACCAGCCCCGTGTCTGGTCGAGACCCTCGGCGATGAAGTCTGCGGGGAATCTCCGTTCGAAGCGTTCTCGGTTCTCGAATGGGTAGTGGATCTGTGCGAATGGCATCGATCCACTCTCGAACCAACAATCCAACACCTCAGGCACCCGGCGCATGGTGCCTGTGCATGATGAGCATTCCCAGGTGACCACATCGACGAAGTGCTTGTGCAGGTCTTCGAGTCTGACGCCGGAGAGTTCGAATAGTTCATCAATGGACGACACTGCGGTTTGCTCATCGCACGAGTCACATTCCCAAATCGGTATGCACGATCCCCAGTACCGGTTCCTGCTGATCGCCCAATCTCTTGCGTCCTCGAGCCAGTTTCCGAATCGGTTCCTACCTATGGCCTCAGGTACCCACCTGATGCCGTTGTTGATCTCGACCATTCGGTCTCGGAACCTTTCGACCGCAACGAACCAGGTCGGTATCGCCTTGTAGATGAGGGGGGTACCCGTACGCCAGCAGAACGGATATGAGTGCCTGATCGTCGTTCTGCTGAGAAGCTTCCCCGATTCCTTGAGCAGGTCGATCAGCGCACGATCCGCCTCCTTGACGTTCACTCCTTCTACGACGGGGAACGCTGACGTGAATCGCGCTTCTGCATCTACGGGGTCGACGAATGCTTGGATACCTTCGGTCTGGAACGCGCGAAAGTCCTCTTCGCCATAGGCGGGTGCCATGTGCACCAGGCCGGTGCCTTCGGTAACGGTCACGTGATCTGAGGGAATCACGACGAACGCTCCTTCGGCGGCCTTGTCCGCGAAGTCGTCGAACGGCGGTGCATAGGTGGCACCAACGAGCTCCGAACCTCGAGCGGTATCCGTGATCTGATGGTCGCTTTCAAATACGGTGTCGATGAGCTCGGTTGCGACCCAGTAGGAATCCTCGGATTCGGGAAGTATCACTCTGGAATACTCGATGTCACTACCCACGGCGATAGCGAGGTTCCCAGGGAGGGTCCAAGGTGTCGTCGTCCAGATGACGAGGTGATCGCCGGGTGACGCCGCGCTCGAGTCATCTGTCACAACGAGTGCAACCGTGATGGCCGGATCGTCCACGTCGCGATAGTCGAGATTCGCTTCGAAGTTCGAAAGCGGCGTCGTGGCGCCATACGAGTAGGGGAGCACCTTGAAATCGCGGTAGATGAGGCCTTTGTCCCACAACTGACCGAAGACCCACCAAACGCTCTCCATGAAGTCGGTGTCCATGGTCTTGTAGTCGTCATCGAAATCCACCCAACGGCCGACGCGTCTCGTGATCTCATACCAGTCACCAGTGACATTGTTCACCATCGTGCGGCAGGCTTCGTTGAAGGTGTCGACCCCGATCTCCTGGATCTCGCGAGGACCGGACACATTGAGTTGGTTCTCGACCTCCATCTCCACAGGGAGACCGTGTGTGTCCCAACCGAATCGGCGCTCGACCCTGTGACCTCGCATGGTCCAATACCGAGGAACGATGTCCTTGACAACACCCTGGAGAAGATGTCCGTAGTGGGGGGATCCTGTTGCGAACGGTGGCCCATCGTAGAACGTGTATTCGGTATCCGGATCCCGAGCCTCCACCGAGGCCTTGAACGCGTCGATCGAATCCCAGAAATCCAGAATGCGGTCATCGAGCGCGGAGAAGTCGACTGCTGAGTTGACCTTTGGGAAGGTGGATTCGTCTGTCACAGTATGTCCTCGATCTCGTCACCATTCGGTGCCGGGACGGGGGAACCGCGGTACCACCCGGCTTGCCGGCAGACGCCGGCCGCTCGTTGCACCAGTGTCGTTGGTGGACGACGGGTTCTACTTCCTTGCGGGTTCTTCCCGTGGCTCCAGGGTGATGAACGCCCGATGATGGATCCGGCCTCACACCAACGCCGGTCGCTCGTGTCCATCGCGCACGGGCGTGCGTCCCTGTCAAAGCGTGTGAGGATGGTAGTCACCGTCGGAAGCCTCGAGCGCATTACCTTTGTGCCATGGAGAGATCCGCGATACGAGATACCCCAGCCGGCGTCGAGGTCGATTTGTTGGTGGTACCCAATGCAAGCAAGTCCTCCGTTGTCGGTCTCCATGGCGATCGCGTGAAGATCCGAGTTGCGTGTCCACCGGAGAAGAACAGGGCCAATGCCGCTGTTATCGACCTCCTTCGAGCGGTCACCGGTGCGCGGCGGGCCGATGTTGTCAGAGGACGCACGGCGAGGCACAAGACAGTCGCTCTGACGGGAGTCACGGTCGACGTGGTCAGGACTCGTCTCAGCCAATAGGTCCCGCGTCATCGTGAGTCGGAGAGTGCAGCGAGCGTTCAGTCGTCAGTTGTGAATCGCCTGGTGACCATGCATCCGCACGAACTGTTCACAATGTGCCCGTTGGTGCTACATTCTCACCGCCTAGGAGGGAATAATGACGAGGGAATTGGCAGCGTCGACACTTGGGAAACTGAGTCGTATGCTTGATGTCGAGCGTGGACGTCTTGAGCACATCATTGAGGAGCACGAGCGCGAACGTGAGGAGAGCGTCATCGCCGAGGGGTCTGCTGATCGCAACGCCGATCCGGACAATGTCGACGGTGGT
>QMQC01000139.1 GCA_003648875.1 Actinomycetota bacterium | reverse complement strand
GAACGGATGTTGAGGATCGGATTTCCGACTCCGGTGAGCAACAGACTCTCGTAGCCCGCCGGACACCCCGACGTGTAGCTGTGGGATGGATCGTGGGTCGGGGACGGATTCTGGTCGAGGATCATTGGCTCATCGCCGAAGCGTGATCCAAGCGCGTATGGTTGGGTCATATGCCATATGGATGTGATCGAGTCCTGGAGCTCTCTCCGCATCGAACTCGGCGGTGCGTGGAAACCGTGTTTGTTGCCGTGGACGCGGTTCTCATCGCGTCTCGACGGTATGCGATGATCCCATGAACGAGCGGAATATTGCCCTTCGTCGTGCTCTGGTCAAGGCTGTGCTTCTGATCGCGACCATCGTGGTTGTGACAACGGCGATGATCTCGCTCAGAGAGGGTCTCTACCCACCGCGTGCGCTCATGCTCGTCCTTCTGATGCTCGGCGGCAACAACTCGATGTTTGATCTGGCTTCGCGGCACACAGACACACAGGTACTGGTCACTCTCATCACGTTCGTGCGAATTCTCATTCTGGCGCTCGCCGCCGCGACCATCATGGACTTCATTCTTCGACAGCGTCTCCCTATGTTGTACACGAGGAGGAGCAAGCGAATGCAGAATCACGTCATCGTATGTGGGCTCGGCCACGTCGGATATCGGGTCGTCATCGAACTCGAGCGTTTCGACACCGAGGTGACAGTGGTCGAACAGGACTCTGAGGTCCCTTCATCAGTCTCGTGAATGAGCGAGGCATCCCCATTCTCTTCGAGGATGCCCGAAAAGTCGAGGTTCTGAAGAAGGCCGGCCTTGAGCGTGCAGTCGCGGTAATCGCCTGCACAGACGACGACCTCACCAACGTCGAGATCGCCCTGGACGCCCGCGAGGTCCGACCGGACATCCGAGTGGTGCTCCGTCTCTTTGATCAAGGCCTCGCATCCAAGATCGTGAACAGCTTCGACATCGAGGCTGCCTTCAGCGCTTCGGCGCTCGCTGCACCTGCGTTCGCCGCGGCGGCTGTCGACCCGTCGGTACAAGACAGTTTCTACGTCGGCGATGTTCTCTTCGTGCACTCGGCGTTCCTTGTTCCTGAGAACTCCCCACTGACGCACGAATCGGTTTGGGACATTTGGGGAAAGTACGACGTGAATACGCTCGGCTTCGTGGACGCCTCCGGTTCAATGGATCGCCATCCTGGACCCGCGGTCAAGATTCCCCCGGATTCGAAGATCACGGTTGTTGGACCGTACGAGCAGGTCCAGCGATTGCAGGCTGATCATGGCATCATCGATCCCTCTGCGAGAGTCAGACATACATCGAGTACCAACGATTAGTCGCGGATCAGGGGCGAACATCGACCCACATCGATCAAGGTCGGTGTGGTGTCTGTGGCGGTCCCGCAGGGATGGCTATGGATCGCTCCGCAAGTTGGGCACCGACGTCGCGTAACGGTGGCGATGCGGCCTCCTCTTGGAGCCGGGGGGCGTTCGTTCTCATGACGTGACGTTGATCGGTATCTCCGCCAAGGGGCGGGCGGCAGTTCAAAGCGCATCGATTACCAGCGGCCAATGTCCCCGATTGCTAGTGTCGTCCCCGGGAAGATATTCGAATGCGAAGGAGCGAACATTGACCGATTACCAACCCGGAGAGCAGGGAGTCCCGGAGGACGTCAACGTGGACGGGACAGTAGCTGCCGATCTCATGCCGAGATTCTTGGCACGGCTCATCGACGGGATGATCCTATGGCTCGTCTTCGTCGTGATCATCGTGCCGATAGTTGTCGTTGCAGCCTTCAGCGGGAGCGGTGGAATCGGATCGACATTCGGTGGATTCAGCACAGGTGGACTCGTTGCCGGGATCATCTGGGCGGCAGCCACCGTTGGGTACTTCGCTGTGATGGAGTCGTCTCGAGGCCAGACGGTTGGCAAGATGCTCATGAAACTCAAGACACAGGGCCCCGACGGTGAGAACCCATCGTTGGAGATGGCGGTCAAGCGCAACATCTGGAACGCCCTGAACATCATCCCCATTCTCGGTGCTTTGGCGCAGCTGGGGGCAACCATCTACATCGCGATCACGATCAGCCAATCCGGTACGAACACTGGTTGGCACGACACGTTCGCCGGAGGCACCCGGGTCATAAAGATCGACTGATCGCCGTTGAAGAGTACCCGCGTCAATCCCGAGGGATTGGTGTCTCGTCGGACGACGCCTTCGGGCGTGTGGTCCTCTCGAGTTCAGCGCGGTGTGATTTCGGTTGGCCACTGAGCAGATCCGGGGAGGATCCAGCGATGGGGCGGTGGCACATCGCCTCTTCGGGTAGCGAGGAACTGGCCAAAGAAGCTGGACAGCTCTGACAGCGGCATCGACTCACTCCAGCACGATGTGTTCTTGATATCGCATGGGATGAGGTATCCAGCGTCGAGAAGCGCCCAACCCGCGGCATGCGTCGTGCTACCCGTTGCGGCCTGGAGTCCGTCGATCCATGCGAGGAATTCGCTGAACATCTGTCTCGTCACGGGTTCGACCTCACAGTCGTCCTCGGAAGGATCACAGCCGACGATGAGTCCGTTGTGAGTCCTCCACATGTATGCACCTTCGGCGATCCATGTGCTCGTTGTGAATCTGAGCTCTTGCCTGTCCCACGTTTGCTCGCCTTCCTCGCATTCAGGATCCTGATACTCGAACCACACCTCGAGAGGGAGTTCATCTGAAAGGCGTGTATTGCCGAGCCACACCTGTTTGCTGATTCCATCGAAAGTGACAAGATCGACTCGACCGTCGCCGTCATAGTCGACCGCTCTCACATCAGAGAGACCGCCGGGCAGCCCGAGGGGTCGATGATCTGTTGAACCTGATCGATAGTCATCCGTCGCCAGTGCTATGGAGACAACGCCAGAGCGAATCGCCCAGAGGTCAGGCCGACTGTCGAGATCGAAGTCTCCCAGGAAGTACTCCTCGGACCCGGGGAACGGATTCGGGCCCGAGAACAATCGCCATGTTTCTCCGGTGTTCGGATCGAGTCCCCAAACTCCGATCGTGTCACCGTCGATGACGAACATGTCGATCGCGCCATCTGCGTCGTAGTCTGCCGTGCTGATCCAAGCCGAAGCCGAGGGTGTTGGGATTTCGGTGATCGTCGAGGTTTCGGCAGCATAGCCACCAAAGGCCCAGCGGACCGCGATTCTGAGCTGACCGCTCTCGTCCAATGCGATCCAGAGATCCTTGCCCCCTCGGCCGTCGAGATCGCCGAATCCAATGGCACGCGAACGACGCGCCAAGCCGCCAGCGCCCGACACGACCGATAGGCGTGTCGAGCAAGCGTTGTGGCGTCGCGACGCAAGGGACGCATCGACGACCAGATCGAATCCACGATCGATGACACGAACAACATCGATCGCACCGTTTCCGTCTGCGTCAGTCAGGATCGTGGTGAGAGTGTCTCGATCTGCTCTCGGGACAACACGAACGGAGGCCGCCGGATTCGTGAAGGGCACCTGCCCGGTGAGAGGTTCGTAGGACTCGGGGAGCTCGTCGATGTCACTGAAGGCCGGACCTTGCCAGGCGAAGTGCATTGCGTCCTTCGAGCCGATCCACAGACCTCCCCAACAGAACCCTGCATCGAGAAATGACTGAACCCACAAATCCGGTAGGTCGGTCACCAACTCGTTGTCTCCTCGAAAGGGATTGCGTCGCGAATTGACATCGAAAGCGATACCGAAGGTGTGTCGCGAGATCCGAAGAGTCCCTCCGATGGTTCGCGCCGCCGCAGAGAAGGTCGATGCGCGGTCGATGCGGTATCGATCCCTCTCAGCGGTCGATGCATTGATCTGTTCTGCAGCCTGGATGAGGGCAGGAAGCATTCGCGGGTGAACCGCAAGCACCACGAACGAACCTGGAAGTGTCCACCTGACGAGGTCTCGCCTGATTGACTCCACCGAGCGGCCGAACATCGCTGCGAACTCGCCTCGCAGCAATGTCTCACCGCTCAGCCATCCGGTTTCCTGTGCATGCGCTGTGGGGATCCGTTGGGCTCCACACGAACTCGACTCCGTGAAGGACGGCCAGGCTTCGCCCTCTCCTCCGATCGCGCGAGCGGGGAGCGGGGACACGGCCGCTGTGGTGAGCACTACTGCAACGTATGTCACGAGAGCACGACGCATTCCACCACGTTATCGCTCTTGCGGGAATGCGGCACAGCCGTTGGGTTCGGTGGACGACGTTGGCTGATACTCTCAGAGCGCCACGTACCGACCAAAGGAATACGATGGAGTACACGTTCGGAACCGTGATGAGCGGAACGATGGAAGATGTAGAGATTCGAGTCACAGCCGCGCTCGCGGAGGAGGGATTCGGAATTCTCACGAGGGCTGACGTGGCCGCGACTCTGAAGGAAAAGATCGATGTCGAGCGCGCACCCTATGTCATTCTTGGTGCATGTAACCCGACTCTCTCGAATCGCATCATTCAGGCTGACGAAGAGATCGGGGCGTTGCTGCCGTGCAACGTTGTGCTCCGTCAGGAGGGCAGCCAGGTTGCAGTCAGGTTCATGGATCCTGATGCGATCCTCGCCGTGGTCGACGCTGAAGGCGCGGCGGCTGTCGCAGCAGAGGCACGAGAACGGCTCAAGAGGGTCGCCGCCGCGATCTCCTAGGGACGTCCGTAGGTGGCGACACGAGAAGGCGTCTCATGACCGACATACAGGAGCTAGCTCGAGAGATCGAACGACTGCATCGGTTCTTCGAAGACTGGTACAACGGGGTTGATGATCGAATGATCGATGAGTTCGCTGACAGCCTCGATGATGACTTCTTCATCGTTTCGCCCGGGGGAGAGATGTCAGACAAGGAGAGGATCGTCGAGATGGTTACGAGCCACCGCGATACCGAGTCGATTGAGATTCGAATCAGGAATGTCGGGCTCCCGGGATGGGACGAACCAGGTGTGCAAATCGCGACCTATGAGGAACACCAGACCCGATCGTCTGGCAACACGGTGTTGACCGCAACCGTTGGTCTCGTCGCGGATGCGGCTCGTCCCGGCGGGTTTCGCTGGTTGTTCGTTCACGAATCGTGGCTGGTTGCACCGGACGCCTCCTAGCGCGGCACACCCCGCAGGAGATAGCTGATCACGTCGGCAGCTGAGTAACTCGTTGACCCATCTGGTGAGAATCTCGACACATGAGAAGCATCATCGCCTGACGTGATCAGAGTTCCTTCCACTTCACCGTTCTTCTGGATCTGAGGTAGCCCCACGTTTGCGATCAGCGAGTTGCACAGGCACTTTCGACCGACGGTGTCCGCGATGTCTCCGCCCTTCTTGACATAGTCCTCCACTGGCTCAGAGGGACATCGCCATGCGATCGATGCATCCTCGCGCTGGTACGCATGGCGTAGGTAGCCAAGGTCACAGATTCGGGTCCGTTTCTCATACACGCGTTCATTGGACAACGTGTCGTCAAGCTGGAGCACCTTGAATGGGAACCCCGTCGGTGAAGCGATCGCATCCGTGTACACATCAAGCGTTCCGCGCCGCGATCTGTCGATGACCGCGTCCTTGATCTCCCTGGTGAACCCTGATTCGTCGCAATACGCAAATGCGGTCCCCACCTGCACACCGACCGCACCATCGTCGATCGCCTCACGCACCTTGTCCGGCTCGCCGAATCCTCCTGCAAGCCAGAAGGGCTT
>QMQC01000138.1 GCA_003648875.1 Actinomycetota bacterium | reverse complement strand
GCATGGACGAACTTGATGATGGATCGCATTGGTCCGAGACTACGGGTATAAGGACTACCAAGGTGCCATTCCTAGAATCGCTGCGATGCGAAAGCTGATACCCCTCGTGCTTGGTGTTGTCGTGCTCGCGAGCGCATGTGTCGCAGGCGAAGACAACGTCATCTCCGTTGGCCCAGAAGTTTCTGTGACAACTCTGCCGCCTCTGTCTTCGAGCACGACCTCCGGTGCCGGGAACCCAGCCGAATCGACGCAGCCTCCGGAAACAACAACGACGACCCTGCCACCCCGCCCTGCAGGTGTCGTGACTCCCGAAACCGTTTTTGAGCAGTGGGGTTCGGTCAATGGCTTGACGATGTTCCGTGGCAACCCGACCCGCACGTTCTTTGGTACGGGTCCTGTGCCGGCAACCGCACCGGATCGCCTCTGGCGGTACCCCGACAACCCGATGTCTGGCCAGTCACCGGTCGGAAGGGAGCCGAAGACCTGGTCGGGAACCGGCTGGACCGGTCAGCCACTGGTCCATGAAAGGGAGGACGGAAGGACCGAGCTCATCTTCGGCGCCTATGACAAGCAGATCCACTTCCTCGATGCAGACACGGCTGAAAGACTCCGGCCCCCATTCGACATGGGAGACATCATCAAGGGAACCTTGACTCTCGATCCGGATGGGTTTCCACTTCTGTACGCCGGTTCGCGAGACCCGCGATTCCGCATCCTTGCTCTCGACGGGGACCAGGTTCACGAGGTCTGGTCGCTTCACGCCAAAGCTGTGGAAGGCATGTGGAACGACGACTGGGACTCGAATCCTGTCGTCGTCGACGACATGCTCTACGTCGGTGGCGAGAACTCGTGGTGGTTCGCCATCAAGCTCAACCGTGGATACGACGACCAGGGCATGGTCACTGTTGATCCGGTGATCGTCTACCAGATGCCGGCATGGACGGATGAGCTCTTCGACCTGCTCGGCCGCCAACACTCGGTTGAGAACTCGACCGCGATCTTCGAGCAGAAGGCCTACTTTGCGACGAGCGGTGGCCGTGTCGTCGGTGTTGATCTCACGGACATCGAGAGCGGAACCGCTGAGGTCTTCTTCGACTGGTGGATGGGAGATGACATCGACTCGACCATCACCATCGACGAGGAAGGGTTCGTCTATGTGGTGGCGCACGCAGATCACGAGAAGACGAACAACACCGCAGCACGCAGGGTGAGAGAAGTCGGCCAGCTCGTCAAACTGGACACTTCCGTTGAAGTCGGTGATCCTTTGTCGAGCATCACGCCGATCGTCTGGAAGGTCGAGATTCCGGCAGCCAGGGGCCAGGACACCGGTGCGTGGGCTACTCCAGCTCTTCACCCCGACGGACTGATATTCATACCGACAGACAGCGGCGATCTTCTTGCGATCGACACTGATACAGGGGAGATCGTCTGGTCGGACAGCATCGGCGTCAATGCCTGGTCCTCCCCCGCGATCATCGATGACACACTCGTGATCGCCGTCAATTGCTTCACGGGAGATTCGGGCATCAGAGCCTATGACATCACCGATCCGCTTGCACCGCGCGAGCTTTGGACGGAACAAATCAGCACGATCGGGTCGTGTATCGAGTCAACACCTGCCGTGTGGGACGGCAACATATATGTAGGAACTCGCGACGGATTCATGTACGCTTTCGGATCGTGATCAGTTACAACGAGACGGGGGTACTTGCGGGCCTACGCACAGCACTGATCATCACTCTCTTCATTGGGGGCGGTCTTGGTGTTGTCCTCACGCTTGCGGCATTCTTCGGTAGCGCGTGGTGGCTCTTCGACTACGCCGCGAACTTCAGATGGCATCTCTTCTGGGGATTGATCGCGGCAACGATCGTCTACACGCTGGTTGCACGGGGATTCGCCTGGATCGTGTTCCTTGCCGCAGCGCTGGTCAACGCATGGCTCATCGTGCCTTTGTGGATGGGCACGCAACCGACGGCAACCGGTGAGGACGGTATTCGAGTTGTTCATGCAGACGTTTATCCAGGTGTCGACGACTCAGATTTCCTGCTGCGTTGGTTGTACGAGAGCGATGCAGACCTGATCCTCGTGGCGGGTACGACCGCGGATCGCGTGAGGCCTCTAATCGCCGATGGCTCGCCGTATTCCATCGTCGCTTCTCCCGATCGACCCGACACACCCGGGATCGTGGCCCTTGGCACCGAGGACTGGCCCGTCGATATCACCTACACCGAGGGTCTGGCCGAGCCGGTATATCGCATCACTGTCGGATCGAATGGAGAAGTCATCGACGTGGTCACTGCATGGGGCGATCTTGCATCGAACTCCAAGGAAGCTGATCGTCTCGCCGCGCGCCTCGATGCTGTGACAGTTGCGGTCACGTCTGCATCACATCCTGTCGCGGTGATCGGTGACCTCGGTGCAACGCGGTGGACCCACGGCATGGCAACGCTGCGTGACACCACCGGCATGCGAGACGCCACCGAGGGATTCGGCTATCTGTCGACCTGGCCTGTGTCCGACTTCCTGCTCGTCGGTGGATGGATCGGCATCCCTGTGGATGTAGTTCTCATGACGGATGAGATCACCCCGCTGGAGCTGAAGACAGGCCCGGATATCGGCGCCGACCATCTGCCCATGACCGTGGTGATAGGGCCGGCCTTCGGAAGCTGACAGTTCACAGTTCCGACCGCGGACTGTGAACTGTGAACTAGAAAACGCTCTTCAAGGCTCCGCCATCTACTTGTAGGGTCGCGCCGGTTATGAATGAGGCTGCTGGTGAGACCAAGAACACAGCCGCATTGGCGAATTCCTCGGGCACGCCATACCGACCGAGGGGAATCGAAGCTTGCATCTGATCCCGTACGTCGGCAACAGCGATGCCGCGTTGGCCTGCCGTGTATGCGTCGAGTTCATCGAGACGTTCCGTCGCGATTCGTCCGGGAATGAGTTGATTCACTCGTATCGCGTCCGATGCCCAATCGGAGGCGAGAGTCTTGGCAAGCGCCGCAACGCCGGCGCGAAAGACATTCGACAGCACGAGGGACGAGATCGGCTCCTTCACCGAGGACGACGTGAGGTACAGCATCGATCCGCCGGCTACCAGGTGGGGTTTCGACGCCGCAGCGAATGTCATCGCAGACCGAAGCGTCAGCTCGTAGCCTGCATCCCAATCCGACGGCGCAGTGTCGACGAAGGAACCGGCAGGAGGGCCACCTGCGTTTGGGATCACGATGTCGAGGTGACCGTTTCTGCTGGCGGAGTCTTCGACCCATGCAGTGATCTCGTCAGCGTCCGTGACATCTACTTCAGAGGCGATCACGGTGCTTCCGGTGTTGCTCGAGATGACGTCCGCAGTGTGCCCAACTCGATCGAGGGACCGCGAACAGATCTCGACCGTGCAACCTTCCTCCGCGAGGATCCGTGCAATGGCAGCGCCAAGGCCTCTCGATGCTGCACCAACGAGTGCGACTTTGCCTTCCAGACCCAGATTCATGACTCCTCCTCAAACGCTACCCCTACCGCGAGAACATCGTGCTTGCCATTCTCGAGCTTCGGAATCTCATCGGTCATGATCCACCTCTTCGGGCGCTCCCGGTGTCCAAGTGACGACTCGACCAAGCTTCTGAGTGAATCGACGCGCTCATCGGCGACGACCATTGCGGCTACGATCGATCCCCACTCTGTGTCTTCGAGTGATACGACACATACATCACGTACTCCCTCGATGCGACCGATGATGTCGGCCACATGACCTGTCGAGACATTCTCTCCACCAGTGACGACAACGTCGTCGTATCTTCCCTCCACATACAGATCGCCCCCGGCTGTGATCCTCCCGAGATCACCGGTGATGAACGGCTTTGGCGACGATCGTTGGCCGAGATAGCCATTGAACATCGCAGGACCGTCCACTGCGATCCTCCCCGTTGAACCGGTCGCAACCTCGGCGCCGATCGAGTCGACGATGGTCACGATGAACCCTGCGAGCGGTCTTCCAACCAGTCCAGTCTCATGCAGTTCGTTGCTGCGGACGAGCGTCGCGATCTGGGACCCGGCCTCAGTCATGCCGTAGGTTGGAACCAAGCGAACGCCACATGCAGAGGCGCGGCGCATGATGACTGGTGTCAGAGCTGCACCCCCGACAAGCACTGATCTGACCGAGCCGATGGCTGCCGGATTGTTCTCGAGCAGCCTGTGCACCATTGTTGGGACCATGGACGCGATCGTCGGCTTCAGAATCTCGATCGCCTCTCCTGTCGCGTCGAAGGGTCCAACGGCCATGGCCCCACCAGATTCGAGACAACGCCATACGATCGACAATCCACCGACATGGCTGAGCGGCAGACATAGGAGCCAGCGGTCCCGACCGTCATTGCCAAGACGTTCCCTGGATGCGCGAACGGAAGACGTGATGTTCTCGTACGTGAGTGGAACGATCTTCGGTCTGCCACCGGTCCCCGAAGTTGCAACGCAAATCGCTGCACCGTCGGCCTGCTTGAGAATCACGTCTGGTGCCTCTCCCACAAATGGCAGGGGTACGCCACCCGCAGCTTGAGTTGCAATGAGCTCAACGATCGATTCGGCGTCGATCGCGACCGCGACCGGGACGATCTGATCAGGTCCGATGCTGGCCGAGAGTACGGACCTGCGTTCACGGACACGTTCCAGCACATCTGTGTATGTGAGCGAGCCGTCCTGCAAGACAAGACACACACGTTCGGGATCGCTGTGCGCGGTATCCACAAGCCAGTCGTAGGGGGTCTCGCTCGCCATTCGTCGCTACAGTATCGCCCGGCGACCAATAGGCGTCCATGCAGTGGAGGAACCGTGGTTTCTGACATCTTTGATTCATCGGCCTGGGAACCTGTTGCCGGCTTCGACCTGACCGATATCACCTACCACAGAGCGATCAATGTCGGCGCGGTCCGGGTCGCGTTCGACCGCCCCGAGGTACGAAACGCCTTCAGGCCGCACACGGTTGACGAGCTGTACCGCGTGCTTGACCACGCGAGGATGACATCGGATGTGGGATGTGTGCTGCTCACAGGCAACGGACCCTCACCCAAAGACGGCGGGTGGGCGTTCTGTTCCGGAGGCGACCAAAGGATCAGGGGAAGGGACGGCTACAAGTACGAGGACTCGGAAGGGATCGACCCTGCCAAGCTCGGCAGGCTCCACATCCTCGAGGTTCAACGCCTGATCCGCTTCATGCCAAAGATCGTCGTGGCCGTCGTCCCTGGCTGGGCAGTGGGAGGTGGCCACAGCCTTCATGTCGTGTGTGACCTCACGATCGCGTCTCGAGAGCACGCAGTCTTCAAGCAGACAGACGCTGACGTCGCCAGCTTCGACGGCGGCTACGGATCTGCTCTGCTGGCAAGACAGATCGGCCAGAAGCGCGCACGCGAGGTCTTCTTCCTCGGTCGCGACTACACGGCACAGGAGGCGTTTGACATGGGCATGGCAAATGCTGTTGTGCCGCACGCCGACCTCGAGCCAACCGCACTCGAATGGGCAACAGAGATCACGTCGAAGAGCCCCACAGCACAGAAGATGTTGAAGTTCGCCTTCAATCTTCCGGACGACGGGATGGTTGGCCAGCAGTTGTTCGCCGGTGAGGCAACTCGTCTTGCATATGGAACGGACGAGGCACAGGAGGGTAGGGATGCCTTTCTCGACAAGCGCGATCCGGACTACTCCGCGTTCCCCTGGCAGTTCTAG
>QMQC01000137.1 GCA_003648875.1 Actinomycetota bacterium | reverse complement strand
CCCATATCTCGTCTGCCCCAATCCCGCAGTAGTAGCCACCCTGTTGTGCGGGGAAACCGCCGATGGGCCAGCCGTGGGGGCGTCCATCCTTGTAGAACGTGTACTCCTGCTCGAGGCCGAACCAAGGTTCCTGATCGCCGTACTTCTCAAGTGCGGCGACCGCGCCAGCGCGTGTGTTGGTCTCGTGCGGAGTCATGTCGACATTGAGCACTTCGCACATGACGAGTACGTCATCGCCGCCACGGATCGGGTCGGACACCACCTTCACTGGGTTCAGGACACAGTCAGACCTGTTGCCCGGAGCTTGCTCGGTGGAAGAACCATCGAAGCCCCAGACCGGGATCTCAGCACCGTCAGGAAGCACCTTCGTCTTGGACCGCAAGAGGGCCGTCGGCTTCTTGCCGTCGATCCAGATGTATTCAGCGCGATACGCCATGATTCATGCCTTTCAGCCTTGGTTTCGTGCAACCGGCGCGCCAGTGCGTCGATAACGGGCTACACGCTAGTGGTCTGTCGCAGATTTGGTGTCTGGGTGTCTCCGTGCCATCGGTGTCATCTGTGAGTCGAGGGTCGGAGAGACACGGCATCCATTCCTGCGACAGATCACTGGAGCTTGGCCGATTCCCCACTGGTACATCGACTCGACGCGAATCGGGTATGGGACGCCCGATGCCGCGATGAGCTCGTACGCGAGACGCCAGCCGAGTGTTCTGGGACCTGACTACCCGAACGCCATCCAAGCGACGTCATCGAGCGTGTCCAGATCAGACGCGAGCACACCCATGTCTGAGAACGTGAACAGCGTGTCACGAATAACGAGGGAACGGGTGATCGGGGGCGTCCAGATTCCGCAGTCCTCACATTCTGAGCCGTTGACGTTCGGGTGGCGAACCTCACCGATCTGCTTCACCCGAGTCGAGGTTGCGGTCAGAACTGCAGCACCTGAGAAGTAGTCCTCCTTGCCTGAGCGCTCATCCCATGACCACCGTTGCAGGGGAAGAACCGCGATCTCTTCCGGGGCCCACCACAGGAAGGCGTGGTGATCCCACTCTGCTTCTGAGTATGCATCGTCGAAGGTCAGCCTCGCCAGGCGCCTCGGGTCTGACGGATCAGATACGTCGAACACGGACACCTGGGTGCCAAGGGTGCGACCCTCATCCGTTGCGTCCTGGCCGACTCCCAGAAGCAGGTCCTCGCCGATCGGATGGAGGTATGCCGAGTAGCCGTTGATCTTCAACTCGCCCTTGACCTTCGGATCTGTGGGATCTGAGAGATCAACCACATAGAGCGGATCCACCCGGCGGAACGTCACGACGTAACCCTTGTCCTGGATGAACCGAACGGCGTATACCCGCTCGTTCTTGCCAAGACCGTCGACCGCACCGACTTGGACGAGTTCGTCGCCTTTGCGCTGCATCGTCACGACGGCCGTATCTGGCACATCAGATGATCCCCACCATGGGTTCTCGTCTGTTACGACAACCCGAAGAGTGTCCTCGTACTCGTCCATTGACCACTGTGAGAGCAGCGTGCCCTCGACCTCACCCGACGCGACATACGTAGCGGTTGTCGGATCAGAGATGTTGAACATGTGGATCTGGGTCGTGAGCGTCTCGTCCTCGTTCGACCCTTCCTCCCATCTGACCGCTGGCCAGGCCATCCACGGTGAAGTGGCGACGTAGAGGTTCTCGTTGGAGGCGTAGATCGTCTGGCCTTCGGCGAGGAGGCCGATGCTGTTTCCCGGCTCGAGACCGGCATCGATGTCGATCGAGAGAATCGTCAACATCGACAACCCAGAGAACTCATCAGGATGGCCGACCTGATCACATCCGAGGACTGGTCCGTCTGAGGTCGTTCCGGACCGGTGATCGATCAGGACATACCAGGGAACCCAGTTCTCGAGGGTGGAATCCTCGATCAACTTCTTGTTTGCATCGATCGCCTTCTGCTCTGCTCGGATCCCGCTTCCCTCCGGGTATGCCCAATCGAAGCCGGTCGGTCCAGAACGTACGACAACACGGATGGTGCCATCCGCCATCCGAGAGGACAGGATGCTGCCGTCGAGCATGAGTGTGCTCACGGCCTCCATGGAATCAGGATCGGACACATCGACCTCGGTGAGGACCACCCGTTGGGTTTGGTAGCCCGGAACAATCGAATCCCGTGCGACACCAGCAAAAGGTTCGATGCCGAACCCGCCGCCAGAAGTCATGACGAGAAGGCGATCTCCGGAGAGGAAGAGCTGCTGGCCCCACCCTTCGAGTGGAATGGATGCAACGATCTCAGGTGTTCCTGATGCGTCGATCCAGAAGAGGCGGCCCTGGGCCACGACGAAGATACGCTCCCCATCTGTCTTGACGATGTCAGGTTCATCGACTCCGGCAACCTGGACATTGGTTCCCGAGTAATCGACACCCTTGACGCCGCCCGCTGGGACTGCCGTATCGATGGACTGCCTTGCAGCATCCCCCTCAACGGCAAATACGGCATCCCCCAAGTAGTAGCCACCGCCGTAGCCGTCGAGCCCGTACGGTCCCACCCGCTCAAGCGCATGAGACTTCACATAGTCGAGGAAGTCGTTGCATGAGTCGAAGGGCTCCAACGAGGACGCGGCAAAAGCCCTTACTCCTGTCGGGCCGCGGGTCTGACTCGGTAGCGTCGTTGACGTGGATCCGGTCGTGACACTTGCCGTACAAGCGGTTGATACCACTGCAACGGCTGCCATCAGGGCGATAATCGTGCGGCGCATTGCGAACTCCTATCTTGGTTCCTCATCGGTCAGACGGTGGAACCGCCCAGACAGGTTCCCGGGAAATCAGAAACCGAGGCGAAGCCTTGCGTTCTGCTATCAGCGAGCTTTGGCTCTCTTCCGCTCGCTCTCGGTGAGAAGCAGTTTGCGGATCCGAATCGACTCCGGCGTGATCTCGACGAGTTCCTCATCTGTGATCCACTCGATTGCAACCTCGAGGTTCATGTCGCGAGGTGGCTTGAGATTGATCGCTTCATCTGTCGAGTGGGTACGGATGTTTGTGAGCTGCTTGCCCTTGGTGGGGTTCACGGTCATGTTCTCCGGACGGGATGCCTCCCCGATGATCATGCCCTCATAGACCTCGACGCCCGGTCCGATGAACAATTCGCCACGCTTCTGAAGGTTGTCAAGGGCGAAACCCGTCGACGCTCCCCTCCGGTCGGCGACCATCGACCCCCCCTGGCGGGTAGGCAATTCTCCTACCCAGGGGATCCAGCCCTCATGGTGCTGATGGACGAGCGCCGTGCCTCGAGTGACGGTGAGCAACAAGGACCGCAGACCAAGCAGACCCCTTGACGGAGCCGTGAAGGTCACGATTGAGCGCCCTGTATCCCCCGGTCTCAGGTCGGCGATCCGACCCTTGCGTGGCGCGACAACCTGGGTGACGGCGCCGATGTATGCCTCAGGAACGTCCACTGTTACACGCTCGAGCGGCTCGTGCTTGATATCGTCGATGTGCTTGACGATCACCTCAGGTCTACTCACCTGGAGTTCGAATCCCTCACGCCGCATCGACTCTATGAGCACCGAGAGCTGCAGCTCTCCACGCCCAGCGACCTCGATCACCTCGGGGGATGAAGTCTCATCGATGCGAATGGAGACGTTTCCGAGCACCTCCTTCTCAAGACGCTCGCGGATCTGGCGTGACGTGACGAAGCTCCCTTCGGTGCCGGCAAGAGGCGATGTGTTCACGCCGAATGTCATGCGAAGGACCGGTTCGTCAACCTGAAGACGTGGAAGGGCCTCAATCGTCTCAGCATCGCTGAACGTATCGCCGATACCGACCTCAGGGAACCCGGCGACGACGAATAGATCTCCTGCGAGGCGACTATCGACGTTCTCCCTCGTGAGATTCGAGAACCCCATGAGGTTTCCAAGCTTCCGCGTTATCGGATGGTCGTCGTCCTGCACAAGGGCAACTTTCTCGCCCGCACGCATGGTGCCCTGTATGACCCGACCGATCGCAAGGCGACCGAGATAGTCGGATGCATCGAGATTCGTGACGAGAGCCTGCAGCGGCGCATCCGGGGCGCCGTCGGGTCCAGTGATGTTGTCGAGGAGGGCATCGAGAACAGGCGCAAGAGTGTCATCTCGTCCGGGAACTCCGATGCCGACAATGGAGCGGCTCTCACGGGCAATGGCTGAGATGATCGGGAATTCGATGTGGTGGTCTTCTGCATCGAGATCGAAGAACAGTTCATAGATCTCGTCGACAACCTCTTCTGTGCGTGCGTCTGATCGGTCGACTTTGTTGACGACAACGACGGCAGGGAGGTGGCGTTCAAGAGCCTTCGAGAGAACGTAGCGGGTCTGGGGCCTTGGACCTTCAGCCGCGTCTACCAGCAGAAGCACTCCGTCGACAAGCGTGAGCGCCCGTTCAACCTCGCCTCCAAAGTCTGCATGTCCCGGAGTGTCGACGAGGTTGATCTTCGTGCCGTTCCAATCGATCGAGGCGGCCTTTGCGAGAATCGTGATACCTCGCTCACGCTCCTGATCGTCGGAATCCATGACGCGGTCGATGAGCTGCTCATGTTCAGCAAACACGCCAGCGGCGCGCAACAGGCCATCGACGAGGGTCGTCTTGCCATGGTCGACATGCGCGATAAGCGCAACATTGCGCAAAGAGGGGGAGGACATGGGAGGAAGGATACAGAGCACAGAACACAGAACACAGAGATTCTCGCAGAGATGAACCGTTTGAGGGGCGCGCTACGATCGACCTGAGTTCAGACGACGAGCGACAGTTCTCCTAGGCCCGCTCGGGTTCGATCGATCCCATGAGACCAGCGTTGTAGTCATCGAACGCTTTGTAGATCTCGGCCTTCGTGTTCATGACGAACGGTCCGTATCGGACGACTGGTTCATTGAGGGGCTCGGCGATTCCAACGAGCATGTCTACACCCGAAGGTCCAGCTTCGAAGACCAAGGCTCCCGGTTCGGCATCGAAGAAAACGGAGTCGCCTTCGACGACGGCCTGTTGCGATGGGAGGATATTTGCCTCTCCTCCAAAGATGTAGAGGAAGGCCACTTGATCACCGGGTGCGTCGAGTTCAGTGCTCACGCCGGGACGCAACGAAACATGCACATAGGTGATCGGCAGGAACGTTTCGGCAGCACCCTGCGTGTCATACGCCTCACCCGCTATGACAACAGCTTGGCCACCGTCGATATCGACGACAGGGATCCGATCCTTCGTGAGGTCCTGATACCTGGGACGATGCATCTTTGCCGACATCGGCAGGTTCACCCAGAGCTGGAACCCGTGTACACGACCTCCATTGCGGAGAATCTTGTCCGTTGGGAGTTCCGAGTGGACGATGCCTGCACCGGCGGTCATCCACTGGACCTCGCCAGGATGGATCACGCCACGGTTGCCCACAGAGTCAGCATGCTCGATTTCGCCGTCGAGAAGATAGGTGACCGTCTCGAATCCACGATGCGGATGGTCTGGAGCACCCTTGGCCTCGCCTGGTGCGTTGTCTGCCGGTCCCATCTCATCGAGGAGCAGGAACGGTCCGTAGTGGTCGACCGCCCCGGTCGGAAAGGGTCGACGGACCGCAAACCCTGCGCCCTCAAGCGCACGGATCGAAGGAATGATCGCGGTGGGTGTTCGAGCAGCTGGGGCCATACAGGTTCGAACCTCGACGGCCAAGGCCTATTCCACGGACAATGGAATATCCGAGGACCCAACCGCGT
>QMQC01000136.1 GCA_003648875.1 Actinomycetota bacterium | reverse complement strand
TGGCGTCGTACGACTTTCGAGAGATCGAGAATCGCTGGCAGCAGGAATGGGCTGACCAGGACTTGTACCGCGTCCCGAATCCCGGTGATCCCGGGTTCGATGATTCCAAGCCGAAGAAGTACTTTCTCGACATGTTCCCCTACCCCTCGGGAGCAGGCTTACACGTTGGGCATCCTCTCGGCTATATCGGAACAGACATCCTTGCCCGTTTCCACCGAATGCGTGGTGCGAGCGTGCTCCATCCGATGGGTTTCGACTCCTTCGGTCTGCCAGCCGAGCAGTACGCGATTGAGACGGGCGTGCACCCCCGGATCACGACGGACAAGAACATCGAAAATTACACCCGACAGCTCAAGGCTTTCGGGTTCTCTTATGACTGGGACCGTACGCTCGCCACGACGGACCCAGAGTATTACCGGTGGACGCAGTGGATCTTCCTGCGTCTCTTTGAGTCATGGTTCGATGATGACCAGAACAGGGCCAGGCCCATCACCGAGCTCGTAGAGGAGCTCGAATCAGGACTCCGCGCAGCCGATGGCGTTATGTGGCAGAACCTCCCTGCGGCCGATCGACGCGAGTACCTCGACGGCCACAGACTTGCGTACATAGCCGAGGTGCCCGTCAACTGGTGCCCCGCACTCGGGACCGTGCTCGCCAACGAGGAGGTCACGGTCGATGGCCGCTCCGATCGCGGTAATCACCCCGTGTATCGCAGACCCCTCCGTCAGTGGATGCTGCGAATCACCGCCTACGCGGACAGGCTCATCGACGAACTGGATCTGGTCGAGTGGCCTGAGTCGGTCAAGACGATGCAACGCAACTGGATCGGTCGTTCCGACGGCGCGACGATCATCTTCGACATCGAAGGTCACTCCCAGATGCGAGTGTTCACCACCCGACCCGACACCGTCTTCGGCGCGACCTACATGGTGATGTCACCCGAACACCCGATGGTTGAGCAGATCACACCGGACATCTGGCCCGACGGCACGATGCCGTCCTGGACGCTCGGCATAGATACTCCCGTGGATGCCGTCATGGCGTATCGACTTGCTGCTTCGCACAAATCCGACCTGGAACGCCAGATCGCTGATCGGGAGAAGACCGGTGTCTTCACGGGTGCGTTCGCCCTGAACCCACTCAACGGTGAGAGGGTACCGATCTTCATCGCAGACTATGTTCTGATGGGGTACGGCACGGGGGCCATCATGGCGGTGCCGGGTCAGGACGAACGCGACTGGGAGTTCGCTGAGACGTTCGATCTGCCGATCGTCCGGACGGTTCAACCACCCTCGGAATTTGATGGTGACGCGTACCTGGGTGAAGGTCCCGCGATCAACTCAGGGTTTCTCGACGGGCTTGAGATCGATGCTGCAAAGGAACGCATCATCCAATGGCTCGAGACGAACGGCGCCGGAAGGGGCACCGTCACGTACAAGCTGCACGACTGGCTCTTCTCGCGACAGAGGTACTGGGGTGAGCCGATCCCGATCCTCCACGGCCCTGAAGGGGATCTCATCCCTGTCCCTGACAGCGAACTGCCATTGCTTCTCCCAGAGGTCGAGGACTACAAACCACACATTTCGGATGATGAGAACGCTGAGCCAACGCCGACGCTGTCGAACGCCTCGGACGAGTGGAAGTACGTCGAGATCGATGGTGTCCGGTACGAGCGCGAACTCAACACCATGCCCCAGTGGGCAGGCTCGTGCTGGTACTACCTCCGGTTCATGGATCCCTCGGACTCCCAGCGACTCGTCGATCCCGAAATCGAGCATTACTGGATGGGGGACAGCGGGGTGGATCTGTACGTCGGCGGGGTGGAACATGCTGTGTTGCACCTGCTCTATGCACGGTTCTGGCACAAGGTGTTGAACGATCTCGGATTCGTCGGGACGAAGGAGCCTTTCGGAAGGCTGTTCAACCAGGGTTACATCCTTGCGGACGCCTTCCAGGACGAGCGAGGGATGTACGTTCCGGTCGAGGATGTCGTCAAGACCGAGAACTCATACACCTACAAGGGAGAAGACGTCACCAGGGTGTACGGGAAGATGGGGAAGTCGCTCAAGAACGGAGTGAGCCCGGATGACATATTCGAGGACTACGGTGTCGACACGCTCAGGCTCTACGAGATGTTCATGGGACCTCTCGACACCTCTCGCCCGTGGTCGACGAAGGACATCGTCGGCGTGCATCGCTTTCTCCAACGGCTGTGGCGGAACTTCATCGATGAGGACTCCGGCGATGTGATGGTGAGCACTGAGCCATCCGATGGGGAGCTTCAGGTGCTGCTGCACAGGACCATCGAGGCGGTCGGCAGGGACATGGAGAATCTCCACTTCAACACCGCAGTTGCGCGCCTGTTCGAGCTGAACAATGCTCTTGTCGGGCTTGACAAGGTGCCCTCCGATGTTGCAGACGTGCTTCCGCGGCTGCTGTCACCTCTGGCGCCGCACATCTGTGAGGAGTTGTGGCATCGAATGGGGAGAGACGGTTCCGTGGTGACGGCAGACTGGCCGCTCTGTGACGAGTCGCTGATCGCTGAGGACACCGCGACGATGGTTGTCCAGGTCAACGGGAAGGTCAGAGACCGGATACGAGTGCCCATAGGGATCACTGAGGACGAAGCTGTGGCACTTGCCCTTGCGTCCGAGAGAGTGCAGGCGCACACCGCTGGTGCTGTGCCTCGCAAGGTGATTGCTCGGCTCCCCAACGTGGTGAGTCTCGTAGTGTGAGTATCTCCGCTGCCGTCGCAACGAGGAAGTCAGGTGTCGACACCGGAGACCTCGACCTTTCCGAGGTGAGCGTCCGAATGATGCCTCATTGGATGCACATCGCCCTTGGCGGCTCGGTCGCCGCGATCACACTTGGAAACAGCATCTTCGTTGCACAAGACGGATATGAGGCTGTTGTCAGTGGGAAGAACCCTGGCCTTCTCGTCCATGAGTTGGTTCATGTCGATCAATGGCGGAGGGAGGGCCGAGTCGCCTTTGTGAGTCGTTACGCAATCGAATACGCCCGGAACCGGTTGATCGGCCTCGATCATCGCACGGCGTACCGTGCCATCGGGTTCGAGGTTGCGGCGTACGATGTATCGGAGCGAGCGCTCAGGGACGTGGCATGACTCCACCGCCTCCTCCCACCGGCTTTCTGCCGGTGGCGAATTGGCGATACTGGGATGTCATCGTAGTCTTCTTCTCTGGAGCGATTGGCTCGGTGTTCGTCGCGGCTGGAGTCGTCGCTTCCGGTGCGGATCCTCTCGATCCTCTGCCGTTCTCGCTGATCTTCGGGGCTCAGGTTGCCTTCAGTCTCACGATGGCGTGGTTCCTGTCGAGATCTCGCGGTTCGGGGTCCTTGGCAGCCGACGTCGGGCTGATCGTCAAGCCGTCGGACTGGTGGGGGGTCTTTGCTGGAATGGGTCTCCAGGTCGTGATCGCGATCATGACGGCTCCGATCATCGTGTGGTTCTGGCCAGATGGACCACCTACCCAGGGCGTCGCGGGTGTCGCCGAGTCCTCTGAGACACTTGTCGAACAGCTCGCAGTGCTTGCAGTGGTGGCGGTTGGTGCTCCGATCATCGAAGAGATCATCTTCCGAGGAATGCTCCTGTCGATCCTGTCAAGGGCGCTGAGCAAGTGGCCGGCGATCCTCATCTCTGCAGCGATCTTCTCTGCGGTACATCTTCTTGACCCCGACGCCCGTGCAGTCATTCCGGGCCTCTTCCTGCTCGGCATTGTGCTTGGATGGGTTGCCAGACGCCGAGGAGACTTGTCTCTGGCCATAGCGATGCACTCGGGTATCAACCTGCTGGCTGCCGTCACGCTTCTGTATGGGGACTCGATCCTCAATTGGGCAGAGACCCAACTCGAGGAACTCGAAGCGGTCATTCACCTGCTGGGTTAGCGCCCAAGCTCTTGAAGTGTCCTCCCTTTAGGCGGGACGGGCGAGCCTTCGAGCCAGGGGGGAGTGCGAGCCCGCGAGCGTTGCGGGGCTGGTCTTGTTGTTGGTCCCCGCGTACCGGGCTCGCAGGCTCGCGGTCCCCCCTAGATCCTTGCTGGCGCTCGTCTCTTGTCCCCCCTGAAGGAAGGACATGCCGCAGCGCTCGCGGTCCCGCTCTTCGATGTGCTCGTCCTTTCTCCGCTCGAAATTGGAGGACAAGCGGGTTCTGGAACCCTTGTTCGGTGGTGGGCCAGGTGATATATCTACGGTGCGGCGCGGTGTGTGGAGAACGGTGTCCTCCAACACGACGAATCTGACGGTGACGGTGGCTGGTGTTGCAGCCCTTTCTGTGATGGCCGGTGCGATCTGGTTCGGGTTGGGTGCCTCGCCATCGACTCCCGCTCTCCCTGAGGGTCCGGTCGGGGCGACCTCGAGCGGTGCGTTGGTACGTGTGCATGTGTCCGGTGCAGTCTCTGCACCCGGCGTCGTCGAACTACCAACCGACGCCATCGTTGCGGACGCCGTGCAGGCCGCAGGCGGAGCCATGCCTTCGGCCGATCTCACAGCGATCAACCTCGCTGCGGGGGTACGTGCAGGAGAGAGGATCATCGTCCCTCGTCTCCAGCAGGGGGGAGCGCAGTTCGGGGCCGCAGCCGATTCAGGCATCGATTTGAATACTGCGAGCGCGACGGACCTCGAATCGCTTCCAGGCGTTGGACCGGTCCTCGCCGAACGCATCGTCGCGTTCAGGACAGAACGCGGCCCCTTCCTCACTGTCGAAGACCTTCTCGACGTATCCGGAATCGGCGAGTCAAAACTCGCCTCAATGCGAGATGCCATCGCCCATCCGTGAAACTCGTAGTGTCGGTGCCGGGTCGATGGTGTCTGCTTGCTGGGGTCTCGACCTGGATCGGTGTCCTTGCGGCTCTCACCGAACCATATGTCGCTGCGGCTCTGGTGAGTATCTGTTTCATGGCCGTGATTCTCACGAGGCGATTGCTGTTCGTCGTGCTGGCCGTGTTCGTGGTCGCAGGTTCGGCTTCGGGTCTTCTCGCCGCCATGCGAAGCGATGCCATCGCGGCAGCAGAAGTCCCCCAAGGGCGGGTGGCAATCACAGCAAGAGTGGCTGAGGAATCGACTGCCCGATCCTTCGACAGGGCTGTGATCGCGCCACTGATCCTTGACGGTGTTCCATGGGCGGGTCCTCGGCTGGCAGTGTCCGGTCTCGATTCGGAGGTCCCCGTCGGTGCGACGGTCACGCTAGAGGGGGATCTCCGGCCGCGCGTCATGCGAGTTCGCGACGAGGTGGTCGCCGGTGTGCTTCAACTCGATGAAATGGTCTCGATGATCCCGCCGAGCAACCCGATCGTTCGCGTCGGGAACGCTGCGAGGCGCCGTGTCACGGGTCTCTACGACGCGGAGACGTCAACGGATGGACTCGTGCGAGGGCTTCTCATCGGCGACACGGACCTGCTTTCTGCAAGCGATGAGGAAGATCTTCGCCGCGCCGGCCTTGCCCATTACATCGCAGTATCGGGTTCAAATGTTGCCCTGTTCCTCGTTGCTTGGTGGTTCGTCACAGCTCCCATAGCCGTAAGGCCCGTCCTTCGTGTCGTCGGCGGAATCATCGGATTGGCCGTGTTTGCCGTCGTGACCCGATGGGAGCCCTCCGTCATCAGGGCCTCGGTGATGGCTGCAACGCTGCTCGTCGGGGGGCTGGTCGGGATACCCCTTGACCCCTGGATGGCGCTCGGCGCGGCGGTGACACTGTTGCTGCTCGTATCGGGGCATCTC
>QMQC01000135.1 GCA_003648875.1 Actinomycetota bacterium | reverse complement strand
TGACCTATGCCGGGGTTTTCACACTCTGTCCGGCTTTCCAGACGTGGGTGACGCGGTCTGGGTCACCCCAACCTGAGTTGTCTTCGATGGGGTTGAAGTCGATGGCGATCACGTCTGCGTCGTAGCCATCGCGGAGTTGACCAGACAGGGGCGCTTGCGGCCCAAGGGTGTCTGGTCCGACGGCTGTTGCGGCCTCAATCGCTTCGAGGGCAGCCATACCAGCATCCTGGAGGAATTTGATCTCCAGCGAGTTTCGACCGTACATGTCGCCGCTCACGAATATATCCGTGCCCATGGCGATCCTGACGCCCTTCGCAACGGCGATCTTCATCGCTGCTGCCTGGGCATCTGCAACCATGAGGCCCTTCTTGTAGGCATAGGGAGGAAGGATGTCCTCCATGTGCAACAACTGGTCGACGACGAATCGTGTCGGGACGTAGATCGCTCGCTTCTCAAGCATCAGGTCTGCGGCTTCCTCGTCCATGAAGGACCCGTGCTCGATGGTCTGCACGCCTGCCCGAAGCGCTGCCATGATCCCGGGTTTCCCATGACAGTGGGCCGCAACGAATCGTTCGGCCCGACCGGCTTCTTCGACGATCGCTACGAGTTCCTCGTGGGAGAATTGTTGGTGGACCGGATGGTCGACCTCTGACATCACGCCGCCAGAGGCACAGATCTTGATGACCCTTGCATTCTTCCTGAGATTGGTCCGCACGGCCTTCATGACCTCTGGAACACCATCTGCGAGGATTCCCAGGCCGGGGATGGCGTGCATGAACTCGAGCGGGATGCTGTGTATGTCGCCGTGTCCGCCTGTCGTGGAGAGAACTGCGCCGGCACCGTACACCGTTGGACCCCGAACCCGACCCGAGGCGATCGCCGGTTGGATATCGAGACCGAATCCACCGACCTCTCGCACAGATGTCACTCCACCCATGAGTGTTCGCTCCAGGTCTCCAACGGCCCTGGCAGCGCGAAGTGGCACGGGTTCAGTCAGCGTCGCAAGCATGTCAGGCTTCTCGATGCCCACGAAATGGCCGTGGCATTCCCACAAACCTGGCATCACCGTCGAGACCATCGAGACATCGGCATCCGGAGTGTCAGGAGCACCGGCCGCTTCACCCGCGTAGACGATCGTGTCGGTCTCGAGGACGACGACGCCGTTCGATATCGGTTCGCCACGCCCCGGAATCAGCAGATCAGCTTCGATTCGTACGGTCATTGCACTCCTTGTTCCGGTCGCGCAAACCTAACCGAAGTGGCATCGCTCTGGCGATGACTAGTCATCTGTCGCCTGAAGCGATGTGTCTTGTCTGTATGGGTCGAACGACCTATCTTGTAATGGAGCACTTCGCTCGGTTCGGGCGAGTCGGGAGATCGACTCAATTGATAGGAAGGCAGAGCCCGGGGAAGGGTCCCCGGGTTTCTCACTTCGGTACACTGCATCTCCGAGGGTTCCCCGTGAGTGAAGGCCGTCATGCACCAAACGTATCAACCAGAAACGGTCGAGGCGCGCTGGTACCCGATATGGGAGGAGTCCGGCTCCTTCCGGCCTGAGGTCAACCCTGCTGGCGAGCCATACAGCATCGTCATCCCACCTCCCAACGTCACGGGTGTGCTCCATACGGGTCACGCACTCGATCACGCCATGCAGGACATCCTCATTCGCCGAAAGCGGATGCAGGGATACGCAGCTCTCTGGCTTCCGGGTACGGATCACGCGGGCATCGCCACCCAGAACGTCGTCGAACGGGAGCTGCGCAAGGAAGGCATGACGCGCCACGACCTCGGTCGGGAGGAGTTCATCGCCCAGGTGTGGGCGTGGAAGGCCAAGTCCGGCAACACAATCTCGACCCAGATGCGAAAGCTCGGCGACTCGACCGACTGGTCTCGGGAACGCTTCACGTTCGACGAAGGACTGAGTGCAGCGGTCCGGCGAGTGTTCGTGACCCTCTACGACGAGGGCCTGATGTATCGCGCGAACAGGATCATCAACTGGTGTCCACGCTGCCATACCGCCCTGTCAGAGATAGAAGTCGAGCACGAGGATGACCCCGGGGAGCTCACCCACATCAAATACCCGTTCAAGGACGGCTCGGGCCACATCACGGTCGCCACCACCAGGCCGGAAACGATGCTCGGTGACGCCGCGGTCGCGGTGCACCCGGACGACGAGCGCTACAAGGACGCGATAGACAGAATGTTGCTGTTGCCCATTCTCGATCGTGAGATCCCGGTCGTAGCGGACGATGCTGTCGAGCGGGAATTCGGCACAGGTGCCGTCAAGGTGACTCCCGCCCATGACCCGCTCGACTTCGACATCGGTCAGCGACACGATCTGGAACAGATCATCATCATCGACACAGAGGCCAACATCACCGAGGCCGGCGGACCGTACGTTGGTATGGATAGATTCGAGGCACGAGAGGCTGTGCGGTCGAAGCTGAGAGAGCTCAAGCTCGTCGACAAGGTCGAGGAGCACCCGCATTCGGTCGGACACTGCTCGCGTTGTCACACCGTCATCGAACCACTCCTGTCGCTCCAGTGGTTCGTGAAGGTGCAGCCCCTTGTGGGTCCAGCAATCGATGCCGTCAAGGATGGTGACACCACATTTCACCCTCGCCGGTGGGAGAACAGCTACTTCCACTGGATGGAGAACCTCAGGGACTGGACGGTGAGTCGTCAGCTCTGGTGGGGCCACCGCATTCCTGCGTGGTACTGCAACGCATGCGACGAGACCATCGTCTCGGTCGAGGATCCGAAGGAGTGCTCCTGCGGATCGAGTGATCTGGTGCAAGACGAAGACGTACTCGACACCTGGTTCTCGTCCGCTCTGTGGCCGTTCTCAACGCTCGGATGGCCGGATGAGACCGACGATCTGGCCAGGTTCTACCCGACAAACGTGCTCGTCACAGGCTTCGACATCATCTTCTTCTGGGTTGCCCGAATGATGAAGATGGGGATCCATTTCACGGGTGAGGTTCCGTTCCCAGACATCCTGATCCATGGAATGGTGCGTGACACAGAGGGCAAGAAGATGTCCAAGTCAGCAGGCAACGCACTCGATCCGATCGAGCTAATCGATGAGTACGGTGCCGACTCGCTCAGACTTGCGCTCATCCAGGCCGCGGCTCCTGGTCACGACATTCCACTCAGTGTCGATTCGATCGACGCCGCGCGACGGTTCGGGAACAAGCTGTGGAACGCTGTGCGTTTCGTCGTCGAGTTCATGGACGTCTCCGACGTTCCCGTTGACGGCGGCTACCCGGACGACCCGGGTCCTGAGGACGCATGGATCCTCTCGAGGCTCAGCTCGGTTGTCTCCGAGGTCGACAGGCTCCTCGATGAGTACAGACTGTCGGACGCGTTTGCTGTTCTCTACAACTTTGCCTGGTCAGAGGTCTTCGACTGGTACCTCGAGATGGCCAAGTCGATCAGTGATGCCGATGCAACCCGCCAGGGAGCCATGCGCCAAACTCTCGGTGCTGTGATGCGTGATGTGTTGAAGCTGTTCCATCCGGTCATACCGTTCATCACGGAAGAGCTCTGGTCACATCTCGGTGAGAGGTCGAAGCTCCTCATCGTCGCGCCGTGGCCTGAGGTGCCGTCATTCGAGTCTCCTTCGGAGATGGAATCACTCCAGGGTGTAGTGGCAGGGATCAGACAGTTCAGGTCCCAGCATCAGATCGGTCGAAAGGTCGACATGCGCGTCACCATTGCGACGAGTAGCGACGATGCTCTCCCGGTTTGGTGGTACGACCAGGTGGCCTCCCTCACTGGAGCAACGCCGAAGGCCGGAGCGCGCCCTGAGCCGATTACCGGCTACACGAGAGTTTCTGCCAACGGTGTTGAGGCGTTCATCGACCTCGCGGGGCTTATCGATTTCGATGCCGAGAGGCCACGGATCGAGAAGACGATCGAGGAACTCGAGGCGCGAATCACCAGATCGAAAGAGAAGCTCGAGAATGCCAACTTCAGAGATCGTGCGCCCGCTGAAGTAGTGGCCCAGGAAGAGAGCCGGCTGGCCGAGATCGAGGCCGAGCTCGTCAAGCAGCGCCATCAACTCACGGAGCTTGGTTGATCCATGCGTGGCATCGAAGGCGTAGCAAGGATCGAGACTCGCGACCGGGCCGAGGCGTTCCTCGATGATCGCATTGGCCATGGTGTCCAGCCGGGTCTCGATCGGATAACCGGGCTACTCGACTTCATGGGCGATCCGCAGACGTCTTATCCGTCGATCCACATTGCGGGCACGAACGGGAAGACAACCGTGTCGAGGATGGTCCAACAGATCCTTGGCGCACACGGCCTGGCGACCGGCGGTTTCACCTCCCCCCACCTGAACACAGTCGAGGACCGTTTCACACTTCATGGGCTGACCATTGACGAGCGCGACTTTGTCGATGCTGTTGCGGACATAGCGTGGTTCGTTGAGGCATACGAACAGCAAACCAACACCTCTGTCACGTATTTCGAGGTCACTGCGGCGCTGGCGTTCTCGATCTTTGCGACCGCGACTGTTGATGTTGCAGTCGTCGAGGTTGGACTCGGTGGCCGTCTCGATGCTACGAACGTGCTCGAATCAGCCGTTGCAGTGATCACGGGCGTCGATATCGACCACGTCGAATTCCTTGGGTCCGAGGTCGAGCAGATCGCAGCGGAGAAAGTAGCGATCGTCGGCGAACAAGGAACTCTCGTCACTGGACCTCTTCAGAGCAGCGTCGAGGGCGTCATCGCACAGCGGGTCCGTGATACCGGAGCCAACTGGATCAGGACCGATTCCGACTTCTCAATCACCTCTGCCACGATCGCCGTAGGTGGCCACCATCTCTCGATCGATGGCGTGTTCGACCGTTACGATGACCTGTATCTCCCGATCCACGGTCGACATCAGGTCGATCATCTTGCCACCGCCGTCGCGACCTGCGAGATGTTCATCGGTGGAGAGCTCGACCCGGAGTCCCTCGCTGTCGCCGTCAGCTCGATCTCTGCACCCGGGCGTCTCGAGGTCGTAGATCACCGACCTCTTGTGATTCTCGACGGCGCTCACAACGTACAGGGCTTCCGCGGCCTCGCTTCGACGCTCGAAGGCGAATTCCCTGCCATCGAGTGGCACCTCGTCCTTGGCGCCAGAGGTGAGCGAGACGTCGGGGATCTCGTTGCCCCGCTCAATGGCCTTGTCGGGAAGGTGTACGGCACGGCTCCCGCAGATTCCGCAGCGATCGATCCTGAAATCGTGGCCAAGGCTGCAGGTTTTGCCCTCGGAGTCGATTCCGAATCGTTTCAAGAAGCTGCCGATGCCCTTGCTCGTGCAACAGAGGCTGCAGGAAAGGACAGCGGCGTAGTCGTCGCCGGCTCCCTCTATCTCGTCGGAGAGTTGCGAGGACAGTTCGCACCTTCGAGCGATCGCACCGGTGATGCACATCTCAGGTTCGAAGCTGAGCGCTTCGACGATCCCGACGAGGGGCATGAAGATCCAGAAGCGCTTCACTGATGCAGTCGCCGGTACCCTTTGGCATGTCGCGACCGATGATCACACCTTTTCCTACAGGGGAGCTATGAGCAATGGCACTAGAGAGCACCTTCGTCATGGTCAAACCGGACGGTGTCGCCCGCGGTCTCATAGGTGAGGTCATCTCGCGCCTCGAGAGCAAGGGTCTCATGCTGGAGCGAATGGAGATGTTGACCATCAGTGAAGAACTTGCTGGTCACCATTATGCAGAGCACACGGAGAAGCCGT
>QMQC01000134.1 GCA_003648875.1 Actinomycetota bacterium | reverse complement strand
GAGGGAGGGATCCGCACCGTCAACGTATCACCGAAGCCGATAGGGGAGAGAGTTCCACCCGAGCGTGCGGTCTGGGTGTCACGTGGGAGCGTTCCGCGAGCTCGCCGTCCAGGTCAGGGAAATCCGTGCGGTAGTGCGCTCCTCGTGACTCTGTTCGCTCCAGCGCGGCTGCGGCGATGAGTCCGGCAACGGTGGATGAGTCCGATGGTGGTCCATCTATCGCCTCGAGCTCTTCGAGAGCCTGTTCAAGGCCTTGCCGGTCCCTCGCGATTCCGATGTTGTTCCATGCGATTTGACGAACGCTGTAGGTGTCCGCTTCGTAGTATCTCGATGCGCGGTCGAAGGCATCGACTGGAACGGTCCCTTGCTCGTCTGCGGTCTCGAGAACTGAGCTTGCGACCGAGCTGGCCACACGATGACCCATCACGGCGGCCTCGAGGAGCGAATTGCTCGCCAATCGGTTCGCACCGTGCAATCCGGTCGAGGCGACCTCGCCACACGCCCACAGTCCGCTGATGCTTGTTCGGCCATCCAGATCCGTGGCGACGCCACCCATGTGATAGTGCTCCGCCGGTGCGATCTCGATCGGCTGGCGTCGTGCGTCGATGCCGGCTTCGAGCGCGGCCGTGAAGACTGTTGGGAATCGTTCCTGGATGGCATCACCGACGGAGCTCGTGGAATCGAGATAGGTGCGATGTCCTGATCGCCTGTGCTGCCAGATGGAACGGGCGACGACATCTCGTGGTGCGAGTTCCGCGTCAGGGTGGATGTCGACCATGAAGCGTGTCCCGTTCTCATCGACGAGGATGGCACCCTCGCCGCGAAGAGCCTCGGTGACAAGGGGTGCGGGATGATCCCGAACGGCCAGGGCGGTGGGATGGAACTGGACGAACTCGAGGTCTGCAAGCGTTGCTCCCTGACGCGCTGCGGCCGCCAGGCCGGCGCCCTGGACATCGCGCGGATTTGTTGACCTCGCATATACGCCTCCGATGCCTCCCGAAGCGAGTACGACCCCCGGAGCGATGTGTGCCTCGACCGAGCCGTCGTCTGTCAGAGCGAGGATCCCTCCGATCGAGTCTCCAAAACGAATGAGGTCGATGAGACGGGTGCGGGGAATGAGCATGATGTCGGTTCGTTCGACGGTCGCGATTCGGAGCGCTCGAATGATCTCTGCGCCGGTGGCATCACCTCCAGCATGGACGATCCTTCTCGCTGTGTGGCCGGCCTCACGACCAAGCATGAGATCGCCCTCGGGTCCCCTGTCGAATGCTGCACCGTATTCGATGAGCCAGTTGACGAGTTCAGGAGCGGATGACGCGATGGCCTGTGCAACCCTGGAATCGGCGATACCTCCGCCGACGCGCAATGTGTCCGCCACATGGTCGGCAAGCGCGTCACTCGCATCGATTGCTGCTGCCATTCCACCCTGGGCGAGCGCACTGGATCCATCGCCTACGCCGGCTGCGGTGACGACGACAGAGCCGTTGAGGCTCAATGCAGTGGCGAGGCCGGCGATGCCGGAACCGACGATAAGCGGATGTCTGTGGAGGATCGTTTCGACTCTTGCTGCGTTCATCCCACAGCCAGCATGCGATCTACGGCAAGGCGTGCACGCTCGGCAATGTCGTCGGGCACTATCACTTCGTGCTTCATCTCGACGAGCGTGTCGCGGATACCCCCGAGGGTGATCATCTTCATGTATGGGCACAGGTTGCATGGACGAATGAACTCGGTATCCGGTGAACCGACCGCAACGTTGTCGCTCATCGAGCACTCGGTGACCATGACGACTCTGTCGGGTTTCTCAGTGCGCACCCAGCTGAGCATCCCCGAGGTTGACCCGACAAAGTCAGCCTCTTCGAGCACGTCTGTGGGGCACTCCGGATGAGCAATGATCTGGATGCCCGGGTAGTCATTGCGGTACAGGCGCAGTTCTGCACCCGTGAACCGCTCGTGGACCTCGCACGAGCCCTGCCACAGGATGATCTCCTTCTTCGTCTGGCCGGCTACCCAACGGCCGAGGTATTGGTCCGGGAGGAAGATGATCTGGTCTGCATCGAGTGATTCGACCACGGCCAGAGCGTTGCCCGATGTGCACGTGATGTCGCAGGCGGCCTTCACGGCGGCTGACGTGTTCACATAGGTAACCACCGCGGCTTCCGGGTACCGCTCCCGAAGGAGCGCCACGTCCTGGGGTGTGATCGAATCCGCAAGTGAGCAACCCGCATCGAGGTCTGGGATCAGCACGATCTTGTTCGGGCTCACGATCTTTGCGGTCTCAGCCATGAAGTGGACGCCTGCCATCACGATGACGTCCGCATCGGTGTCGGCAGCGAGTCTTGCGAGTGCGAGAGAGTCGCCCGTGACGTCGGCAACACCGTGATAGATGTCGGGGGTCATGTAGTTGTGTGCGAGAACGACTGCGTTTCGCAGAACCTTCAGCTCCTCGATCTCCTCGATGAGCGGTGTCAGGGCTTGGATCTCGACATCAGGGAGGACGCTGTCTAGGCGGTCCGTGATGGTGAGTGCCGTTGTCACAGGCGTCCGATCTGCTGCTGTCCTCCAAGGATACAGCTATGACATGGCTGGAGTTCCGCGGGGCACAGATGTCGGATGTCGGATCTCGCTTGTCGGTATCGTGACCGGATGATGTCAGTGCCGAAGCTTGTTGGGTTGCTGATTGCTTGGGTTCTCGCAGCGATCGCGATTGCAGTGGTCACTGCAATAGTGGTTACGGAGCTTCTTGATGTGGTTGGCGCGGTTGAATCTGGCCAAACGAGCTACGACTGGACGATCAACGGCATCGCGCTGATCGTCTTTGTGGCGCTGGTCTCGGTGCCGGTTGTCTTTCGCAAGCGATTCACAGACGACTGACAAACCTGCGCGGCATAGGCTCCCTTCATGCCCGAGCTGCTTCCGTCACCTCCAGAGCTTCCCGGTATCACATGGCGTCCGGCGCGCAGGGACGATGCGGCTTGCATCGTTGTTCTGCAGGACGCTGTGTTCGAAGAGGATGGCGGCTGGCGGGAGGTTGAGTCGGAGATTCTCGATCGATGGAAGTCTGATTACTGCGACGTCGAGCAAGACTCGCTCGTTGCTGTGGATGACCTGGGCCGGATCATCGCATCCGTCTGGTCGTACGTGCCGTCCGTCGCTGCCACCAAGTGGAGGGCATTCCACGACAACTTCATCCATCCGGATCACCGAACCGCAGGGATGTGCGAATTCGTGTTGGAGTGGTGGGAGGCTCGCTGTTGTCAACGATTTGCGAGCAAGGGTGATGACCTTCCCCAGTTTCTTTGGCGAGATGCCTATGACTGGCAGACGGGCAAGATCGAGTTTCTCGCCGCCAACGGCTACGAGCCCATGCGATTCTATGTCGAGTTTCTGAGGGACTCTCGGATCCCATCGAGGATCACGCGTTGCCGGTCGGACTCGAGGTGCGATCCTGGAAGACAGCACCACTCGAACATTCACGTGTTGTTCACAACGCTGCGTTCGTCGACCATTGGGGCTCACAACCGCAGTCAGAGAAGGGCTGGGCACAGAATGCAAACGAATTCCTTCTGCAGGAGGCGTCATTCGTTGTCTACGACGATGGCGAGCCGGTGAGTTACCTGATGGCAGCAGCGTTCCCACACGACTTCCAGGACAAGGGCCGACGGGAGGCCTGGATCGAGGGCCTTGGCACGCTGCGCTCACACAGGAAACGGGGGATCGCATCAGCGCTTGTCACGCTTGCGATGAAGAAGTTCGCCGGCTCGGACTTGGAGTTCGCAATCCTCGGTGTGGACTCCGAGAATCCCACCGGAGCCTACGGATTGCACGAGTCACTCGGCTTCGTGCATGACAGGCGATCGATTGCATTCATCAAACAGATTCAGTGATCGAACGAGGGCGATCCTAGATCGTGTCGTCGTGATCCTGGTTCCCGATGCTGATCCAGATCATGAGCATCAGGATGGCCGTGAGCACAGATACCCAGCTGAGAGGAGTACCTGCTGCGAACAACATGGCGGCCACCATCACCGCGGCCACGCTGCGAACACCCTTCGTGAAGCTTCGCCTGCGAACAGGTCTTTCGAACCGCTCGCCGTCTTCAACGAAGCCGGGAACATTCGGATCGAGATAGGGCTCGTCTTCGTGCAGAGGTTCCATAACCCCATCAAGCCTACGGGGTCCATAGGGATTCCGAGGCACCTCTTGGCTTCTGGCGTACATCACCGCAATATATTGCGCTGATGTACGCCAGAAGCGATTTGGGGGTGTCAGGCGTCGGCTGGAATCTCCCGTTGGGCGAACCAGGCGGCACCCCCGATGAGAATCGTGAAGAAGAGTGTCACCACGACGACCATCGAGAAGAACGCGTCGCTACCGTCGTATGTGTCGGCAACCTTCTCCCATACGACGCCGACAAGTAGCAGCGCCGGGATCGATACGAACGGCCACACCAGATCTCGCCGCTCCTCCAGTTTCGCGGCGATGTACCACTCAAGCCATGCCACTGAAATGAATGCGGCTCCAACGGCACGCGCCCAGTAGGACGACGTATCCCAATCAAACACCGTCCCGAGGACGAAGTCCGGGATGAAGAAGAACGACAGACCATAGATTGCCAAGACGATGGCTTGGAACCGCATTGCGTTGCGTAGAACATTCACCGTGGTACCTCCCATGTAGCCACACAAATACCGTACTCGTAGGAAACGCACCGTGCGGGTTCGACCCCAGCAGTCGTACCTGTGCAAGCGCTCCCCTCGTCGGCGGTGATCCCAACCATGTCAGCCAGATCAGTGGGATGGCCCGGCGATGGAGAAGACCTCGATGATCACGTTCACCCCTCAACGCTCAGAGCAAGTTCCCTCCCGTCGTCGTGGGTGATCCGGTGGTCCCACCGGGCGACGACGCTCGTCGCGGCGCCGAGGGCCACGCCCGAGGTCAGATACATCGGGCCCCACCCGGCCGTGTCGATGATCGCGCCGAGAATTGGACCACCGATGAGTGTGCCGACGTCAAACATGGCCGTGAAGAACGACATTGCTGAGCCGCGGTCCGTGTCAGGCGCCCGATCCACGAGGAGCGTCGTGAGGATCGGGAAGATGAAGCCGTGCCCCGCCCCGCAGAGAGCTCCCGCGATCGCAATTCCCACCCACGAGCCGGCACCGGCGAGCACGAAGAACCCGGCTATCAAGATCATGAGGGACGGGTAGAGCACCCGTTTCCTCCCCACCCGATCTGGGAGCCACCCGAAGAAGATCCGTTCGAGAATGGCGATCGCAACGTAGGTCGAGAAGAACAGTCCGACGCTTCCGAATCCCGTGTCGTCGACATAGCGTCTGATGAAGACGAAATAGGCGGTGAGGACTGTCGAGAACGATCCGATCATCCACCAGATCGGTAGAAGGTCTCGCTTGGTGACGATCTTCCAGAAGCCGCGAGGCGACTCCCCCGGCTTCAGTTCGGGGCGTCGCTCGGGAAGGGGGAGGGAGAGGAAGAGCGTGAGGACTGCGAATCCGGCGGCTGTCAGGAACAACTCACGGAATCCAGCGATCGACAGCACGAAATCGCCGACGATTCCTGCGACCCCTATGGGGAGCAGTCCGGACACACCGAACAGTGCAATGCCTTGGCTTCTGCGAGCGGCGGGGATGACGTCAGTGCCGTAGGTGAACAAGGCGCTGAACAGCATTGCCTCTGCGATGCCGTGCCCGATCCTCACCGCGTATACCCACGGTCCGAGCGT
>QMQC01000133.1 GCA_003648875.1 Actinomycetota bacterium | reverse complement strand
GGCGATCGCCAACAGATGAAGCACGGCGTTCGTCGATCCACCGAGGGCCATCACCGTCGTGATCGCATTCTCGAATGCCTCGCGGGTCATGATGTCGCGAGGACGGATGTCTGCCTCGAGAAGGGTCACAACAGCTTCGCCGGACCTACGAGCGAAATCCTCAAGTCGAGAATCGACAGCCGGAACCGCTGCGGAACCGGGAAGGGACATGCCGATCGCTTCGCCCACCGAAGCCATCGTGTTTGCTGTGAACATCCCGGCGCATGATCCATCGCCCGGGCATGCGCTCTGCTCGAGGCGCAGCAGTTGATCATCTGAGATTGTGCCTTCGGAATGGGCACCGATTCCTTCGAACACATCGACGATCGAGATATCCCTGCCGTCGAGGGTCCCCGGAAGGGACGAGCCGCCGTATAGGAACACGGAAGGAAGGTTGTGTCGAGCAGCGGCCATCAACATGCCAGGCAGCGACTTGTCGCAACCTGCAACGGACACCATTCCATCGAAGCGTTCCGCGTGCATCACGAGTTCGACCGAATCTGCGATCACTTCCCTTGATACGAGTGATGCACGCATACCCTCATGACCCATTGCAATGCCGTCTGATACTGCAATCGTTGCGAATTCGAGCCCAACTGCTCCAGCCTCGCGAACTCCGATCTTGGCAAATCCGGTGAGTTTTGGTCCTGTGACGTTGCATGGGGTGACTTCGTTGCCTGCCGAAACGAGACCGATCTGGGATCGAGCGAAGTCATCTTCTCCGAAGCCCACCGCTCGCAACATGGCGCGTGCGGCAGCTCTGGCTGGACCTACGGTTACGTCCTGGGAGTGGATCTTCTTCGGCATCGACTCAGCGTACCGCCTGTCGGGGCGCTCGCCCACCGCTCGTCAGTTCCACCCCGAGTGGCTGGGGGCTGGCGGTCTGTTTTCATCGAGACATGCACACGAGCAGTCCCACAGCGCAATACTCGGGTTCGCTATCTACCCTCTCCCAATCATGTCTTCCACAACCGCAACCTTCCCTGAGATTCCACGCGTCCAAGCAAGCGAGTCCACGGGCCAGAAGCCCCCGAAGCGTCGCTGGAGTTTCGCTCAGAAGCTTCTACTTGGCATGCTCGGATTGATGGTGGTCCTCGTCTTCGGCGGATACGGCTTTCTGCAGTTCACGGAGAGCAAGATCGACCGCATAGCTGCGAGTGAGCTGACTTCCCTGAACACCATCGCTGCTGGATCTGACGATTTCGTCAATGTTCTCGTTGTGGGGGTGGACGACCGTTCGACACTGCCAGATGACTGGGATGACCGATTCGGCGCCTTTAGCGGCCGACGCACGGATGTGATGATCGTCGCCCACCTCGTTCCCGACGAAAGCATCCAGATGCTCAGCATCCCCCGTGATTTGAAGACCGATATCCCTGGCCACGGCACAAATCGGATCAATGCGTCATACGTCCTAGGTGGCCCTGATCTGCTCGTCCAGACAATTCAATCCGAGACGGGGATCTCCATCCACCACTACGTCGAGATCGACTTCGCTGGAGTGGGTGCTGTTGTCGACTCACTCGGTGGCGTGACGCTTGACTTCACCTACCCGGGAAGAGACGCAATCTCTGGATTCACGACCGACGCGGGGCGACACACGCTCAATGGCGAGCAAGCCGTGGCATATGCACGCTCGAGGCACTACGAGATCCTCAAGAACGGGCAATGGGTGAGCACAAGCGGTGGAGATATTTCGCGAACCGGACGTCAGCAGGAAATCCTGATCGCGATGTTCGGCCAGGTGACCTCCCCGTCGAGCGCGTTCAACCTCCCATCGTTCCTACCCACGTTCGCCGATCAGATCACGGCAGACGAGGGTCTGAGTCTCGGCGTGATGGCCGACCTTGGCAAAAGTGCGTTGACGCTCAAGTCAAAGAACATCGACAATGCCACGCTGCCCGTGAAGAACTCGAAAGGTGCGGACGGTCGAGCCTACGTCGTACCGACCGATGACACCCAGGCCGTGATCAACGCGTTCCTCGCCGGCGAACCCTTCCCTGCGGATTGACGGCCGAAGACTGACGGTTGTTACGCAATCACCCTCATTGCTCCAACGAGCTCGTCTATCTCACCGGTGGTGTTGAACGCGTGGAAGGACGCCCGGACGAGGCCCTCGATCTCCCGGTCGTGCATGTCAACCGGAGCCGATATCTGCGTGGATGTCGACACATTGATCGACCGCTCTGACAGCAGCTCGCGTACTTCGAGAACCTGACGGCCCTCGACCTCGAATGTCACTATGCCGCACTTGACGGCACCAAGATCTCGAACAGTGACTCCATCGATCTCACCGAGAAGCTGCCTGGCTGTTCCGGCGAGCATCTCGATGCGCTCCCAGATCGCCCCGATCCCTATCCCAATCGCGTATTGCGCAGCGACACCCATCCCCAACACGCTTGCATAGTTCTTCTCCCACGTCTCGAAGCGGCGGGCGTCGTTCCGAAGCTCGAAACGGTCCGGCAACACGACAGGTGCCGTGTGCAGTTCGACGAACACTGGATCGAGTTGGTCGAGGAACTCGGACCGGACGTATAGAAACCCCTCCCCCCGAGGTCCGCGAAGGAACTTGCGCGATGTTGCCGAGAGCATGTCGCATCCGATCTCGGCCACATCGATCGGGAGCTGCCCTGTGGACTGGCAAGCATCAAGGAGATAAGGGATCCCATGCTCGCGGGCCACTCTGCCTACTTCCACCGCCGGATTCACGACACCGCTGTTGGTGGGTATGTGGTTCAGCGTGATGAGTTTGACGTCGGCGTCGACCATCAGCTCAAGGGCCTCGACATCGATCTCACCTGTTGAGGTATTGGGCACGACATCGACCGTGATGCCCTTCGTGTCCCTGAGGTGGAGATAGGCTGCCCAGTTCGAGACGTATTCGGTGGTTGTGGTCAGAATCCGATCCCCCTCATCGAATGGCATCGAATAGAACGCCATATCCCAGGCTCTGGTCGCTGAGTCGCTGATCGCTATCTCAGTTGAACTTGCATTGATCAGCTCTGCGATCGTGCCATAGACGCTGTCGAGCTCATCGGCGAACACGCTCTGCGTCTCGTACCCCCCGTACCCGATCTCATGGTCGAGATAGCGATGGATCGCATCGATCACAGGTTGAGGCATGAGCGATGAACCTGCGTTGTTGAGGTGGATCACATTCCTCGTACCGGGCGTCTCGGCCCGAAGCCTGTCGACATCGATCATGGGAACAACGTACTACGACAGAAGGCGGACGACAGACGACTGACGCAGAATGGTCCTGTCGCCTATCGTGGCCTCCCCACAAGATTGGACGCAATGCAGCTTCCCGAAGATATCAAGGCAGCGCTCGACGCGAAGGTGTATGTGCACATGGCGACAGTGAACCCGGATGGCTCACCACAGGTTTCTGTGGTGTGGATCACGAGACGCCTGGACACCGTTCTCTTCTCGACAGCCCAGGGTCGGATCAAGCCACGCAACATCGCAAACGACCCCCGCGTCGCACTGTCGTTCACGCCACCGGACGAACCGTACAAGAACATCGTGATGCAAGGAGCGGTTACCAAGACCGCATCCGATGGAACCTGGCTCATCGACGAACTCGCCAACAAGTACTTGGACCACGATTCGTACCAGTTCGCCAAACCGGGAGAAGTGCGGGTCAACTACGAAATCGAGATAGACAAGATCAGCACCTGGGGATAGGGCTCAGCCAAGGGACTGCCGCCGCAGCCTCGAACCCGTCGCCAGCCGTCACTCGTTGGTCGTCAGATGATCGCTATCCCGAGCTTCACGGGCTTCGCGAACTGCAGCGGCTTCTCGGCGGAAATGTGCAGCGAGTTCCTTTGCGTCAGATCGCTTCTGTGCCTCACCTTGCTCGCTGATGAATCTGAGATAGGCAAGCCACCTGTCCGCTGGAATCGTTCCGTCCGTCACGCCAGCCTGCACGGCGCAGCCGGGTTCGGTGCGGTGTGCACAATCCCTGAATCTGCACTCTGACGCAAGCTCCTTGATATCTGAGAAGAAGAACTCGACGCCCTCGCCCTCCGCTGAGAGGCCGAGTGCACGGATACCAGGGTTGTCGATGATCATTCCTCCGCTCGGCAGAAGATGGAGCTCCCTGTGAGATGTGATGTGGCGGCCCTTGGCATCGGTTTCGCGCACGTCCCCTACCCAGGCGACCTCATCCTCCATCAATGCATTCACAAGGGACGACTTCCCTGCGCCGGACTCCCCGATGAACGTGCCGGTCCTGCCTTTCAGCAGCCTGAAGATGTCCTGGATTCCCTCCCCTGTGTGGATCGACGTCCTGAGGATCTCGACTCCGGGCAGCCATCCCCCTATCTGCTCCACGGCCTCTTCGACTCCATCGATGAGATCGACCTTGGAGATGATCACGATCGGTCTCGCTCCGATGTCCCACGCAAATGCGACGAATCTCATGACCTTGGACTGTTTCAGCGGTCGGTCTGATCCGAACACGACAAGCACCAGATCGATGTTTGCGGCAATCATCTGGGGTCCACGGTCCTCGTGGTCCCGTTCCAGCACGGAGCGTCTGTGCACCAACGCCTGAACTGTCTCGTGCTGAACGAGTACCCAGTCGCCCACAGCCAATGAGAACGATCGCGGAAACGACACGTGCTGCACGGATTCTCCGTCAGAAACGAGAACCTTGACACTGTCGTGACGCACGACACGATGCGGACTTCCCTGAGCGTCCATGCCTTCGCGCTGTTCCTGCCACGAACTGTCCCACCCGAGGTCCGATAGACCGCTCAACCAAGCGCCCGATCGAGATCAGACAGAAGGTCCTCGACATGTTCAACACCCACAGAGAGCCGGACGAGATCCCCTGGCACTTCGAGATCCGTGCCAGCAACGGATAGATGCGTCATCGCGGCAGGAAGCTCGATGAGCGACTCAACGCCACCGAGCGACTCTGCGAGGAAGAAGAGGCGCGTCCTGGTGACGATCGAATGAGCCGCATCCAAGCCACCTGTTGGCGTGAATGAGATCATGCCTCCGAACCCGGTCATCTGATTTCGGGCGGTCTCGTGCCCGGGGTCGGTCGGAAGACCCGGATACCAAACCTTGTCAACACGCGCGTCACCCTCGAGGAATCGAGCGATCATCGCAGCGTTCTGATTGTGACGTTCCATCCGCAACGCAAGGGTCTTGATCCCCCGGAGTACGAGGTATGAATCGAATGGACCCGGGACCGGGCCCGTTGCATTCTGTAGGAACCTGAGACGGTCAAGAAGCTCTGTGTCGTTCGTGACGATCGCACCACCAACGATGTCCGAATGGCCGCCGAGGTACTTGGTGGAGCTGTGCACGACCATGTCCGCACCGAGGTTCAGCGGCTGCTGGAGATATGGAGTGGCGAACGTATTGTCAACGACCAACCATGCGCCACAGGCCTTGGCCGCCTCTGCAGCCGACGCGATGTCGATGACCCGGAGAAGTGGATTCGTCGGCGTCTCGACCCAGATCAGCTTCGTCCTTGCCGTGACTGCGGCATCGATGCCTTCGGCTGAGGTGAGATCACCGGCGGTCCATTCAATGCCATGCTCTGTGAGGACACTGGCTACAAGTCTGAACGTCCCACCGTATGCATCATTTGGGAGCACGATGTGGTCACCGGGGTTCAACAGGTACCCGATCATCGCGGTAGCAGCGAGTCCAGACGATGTGGCTACGCATCCGCCGTCGTCCCCCTCGCCTACTCCCTCGAGAGCGGCGAGCTGTGTCTGGAGGGCCGTACGGGTTGG
>QMQC01000132.1 GCA_003648875.1 Actinomycetota bacterium | reverse complement strand
TCACCGCAGGTGAATCAACCCTGCTCGCTCTTGCCTACTGGGATGCAGACTTCGGACCAGACGGCTGGGACGACTCGACCCACGTCCAGTCATCCAACCAAGGATGGATCCACGTCAACTTCGGCTGACACGAAAAACTGAAACCTCAAGCGCCCGTGGGAGTAGGGACCAATCCCACGGGCACGAGGACCGAACAACAGGGAACCTTCAACAAGCAGGAGCGGCCATGACAGACAAGTCCGGCGAAGCCAAGAGATCCCAAACACCCAAGGGTGAAGTGCCGATCTCGATCGGATCTGTCGACAGAAGAGGCGCGATCAAGCTCCTCGGTCTCGGTGCCCTCGGAGCCGTTCCACTAGTGGCTTCGGCCAGGGTCATGGATGGGCTCGTTCGCGACATCGTCAAAGGATCCGTGGCGGAGAATCAGGCTGCGGACACTGTTCCTACGCGAGAAGCCGGTCGAATCCGTCAGTGGACAATGGTCATCGACCTCGCAAAGTGTGACGGCTGCCAGAGCCAGGGAACGCCCCCGCAATGCACGACAGCGTGCATCGAGGGTCACTTCGCACCCCAGCCCATGGAATGGATCGAGGTATACGAGGCTGAGCTGAACGGAGGCGGGAGCCAGTTCATCCCAACACCATGCCAGCAATGCGAGAACCCACCATGTGTCAAGGTATGCCCCGTCGGTGCGACCTTTCCCACCCCGGAAGGAACGGTGCTGATAGACCAGGATCGATGTATCGGCTGCCGCATCTGCATGGCTGCGTGCCCATACGACAGACGGTTCTTCAACTGGGGAACTCCCCCGATTCCTCCCGAAGCTGCCCTTTCGGACTACAACCCTGACCATCAAGCTCCTGCAAGCAGTGGGACGGTCATGAAGTGCGACTTCTGCCCTGAGATGGCGCGAGATGGAACGCTCCCATACTGCATACAGGCGTGCCCGAACGACGCCGTCTGGTACGGGGATCTCGAAGAGGACATCGCTACCAACGGTCGAACGGTTGTCAAGGCGACGAAGCTTGTCTCAGACAACAACGGCTATCGGCTCAAGGAACACCTCGGCACGATGCCGAGGGTGTTCTACCTGCCCGGGCATGGAGAAGACATCGGGCGCGACCCACATGATGAAGGTCGGATGCCCACGGAATGGCCCTGGATCGAACGTGCCGAGGGGGCGGTGACATGGACACGCTGAACAACTGGCGCGAACGGCTCATCAGCAAGACGACGAGACCGACGCTCATCACCACATACAAGTACTGGCTGTGGTTCGGTTTCCTACTCGTGATCACCGGCAACGGTGTGTTCCAGTACTGGAAACAGTGGCAGCATGGCCTGTACGTCACCGACATGCGGGACCGCATTTCGTGGGGTCTCTACATCACTGCGTTCGTGTTCTTCATCGGCATCAGCCATGCCGGCACTCTGATCTCCGCGATCCTGCGAGCGACAAAGGCCGGTTGGCGAGCACCTGTCACACGGATCGCCGAGTTCATCACGGCCGTCGCCCTGCTGATAGGCGCCTCGTTCGTGGTCATCGACATGGGTCGCCCCGAGAGGATCTTCAACGTCTATCTGTTTGGCCGGTGGCAGTCCCCGATCATGTGGGACGTCATGGCGATCACGACATACCTGACGGCGAGCGTCATCTATCTCTCCGCGCCGATGATCCCGGATCTCGCTCTCTACAGAGATCGACTCGCTGACAAGGTCGGGGTCGTACGCAACTTCATCTACAGAACACTCTCCGTCAATTGGAAAGGTTCACCGAAGCAGCAGAAGCTCCTTGGCAAGGCGATCACGATCATGATGCTGGTAATCATCCCGATCGCGGTGTCGGTTCACACGGTCGTATCATGGATATTTTCCATGACCCTCCGTGCAGGGTGGAATACCAGCATCTTCGGTGTGCTGTTTGTCGCAGGTGCGATCTTCAGCGGCGTGGCGACGCTCATCATCATCATGGCCATACTCAGAAGGATCTACCATTGGGAGGAGTATCTCACCGAGAAGCATTTTCTCTATCTGGGGTACCTCCTCGCAGCGTTCGGCGCGTTCATGGTCTACGTCAACCTCAGCGAGTATCTCACCGAGGGATTCAATCTCGAAGAGGCCGGACTGTTCGCGTTCCGACAGTTGTTCCTCGAGGACTTCGCAGCAATGTTCTGGTTCTACATCATCGGTGGCCTTCTCGGGCCTGTTGTCCTGATGCTGGTTCCCAAGACTCGAACGATTGCAGGAGTGGTCACCGCTGCCATTCTCGTGGTCGTTGCCATGTTTCTCGAACGGTACTTCATCGTGGTCACCGGGCTACGCGTTCCCCTGATGCCTTATGAGGCTGCCAACTACGCCCCCACGTTTGTGGAGTGGTCGATTTTCGCCGCAGGCCTCGCAATCTTCTGCCTCTTGATCACCATTGCGCTCAAGATCTTTCCAATGCTCGCGATCTGGGAGATGACAGAGGAGCACGCAGCCGACATCTCCGATCGACCCACCGAGGAGCCGAACATGGTTGGAGCAGACATCGTCGGTTCCCTGACCTCTACGGAGCGTCTTCCCGATGCGGGTCCACCGGCGGAAGGAGGTGGGTCGTGATCTACCGCCACATCCTGTCGGGGGCGCGCATTGCGATTTCGATCCTTGCTGCGGTGACGATCCTGATGATCGTTGATCCAGCTGTCGCAGCCGGCATCGAAATCGCCGTCGGAGCTCCAGACACGGTCTCGGTTGGACAGGAGGTCGAAGTCAAAGCTGTGCTGTCTCAGAACGGAGTTCCCGTTGAGGGCGCTGAGGTGGCCCTGACCTACCAGGCATCGCTTGCGGGAGAGTCTGCGAGAGTCGAGATCGCAACGGGAACCACCGACGAAACAGGAATCGCTGTGATGATCTATGAACAGCGGGCAGATGCCAACGGTGAGATGCAGGTCGTCTATCTCGGACCAGACGCCGATCCGGTAGAGCCCTACGTGCTCACGATCGCTGTTGAGAGCGCGGGTCCACAGCTGTACGAGTTCGAGGCAGGGGTGAAGATCCCGTTCGTCAACGGGACGCTGGTGATACTGGTGATCTCTGGCGTGTGGTTCCTCATCGGCCTCTCAGCCGTCTACCTCGTCCGGGTCGGATGGGACGGACGAGGTACATCCGAAGCGTCGACCCCGGAGGATGGCTCGATGTGGATCAGCACGCTGCTCTCAACCGTCGCTGTGATCACAGCGATTGGCATGGTGATCGTGTTCATCAGGTCTCCCGTCTCGAATACACACATCAAGGATCCACACCAGTACGACCGAACGCCGATCGCCTACGTCGGTGTCGGATTCTCTTATGTCGGCTTCGGTCTCAACGACGAGTCTTCCGCCCAGACGGGAGATCCCATCGCAGACGGCAGCGTGTTGTACTTCAAGTACGGATGCGCCGCCTGCCACGGCCTATCCGGCCGGGGGGCTGTCGTCGGCGCACCGCTGGTCGACGAGATCGGATCGTTCGGAGGTTTCAGCGAGGACACTCGAGAGGGTCCGAAAGGCATGTCGGAATACGACGAGGCAACGATCTCAGAGGAGAATCTCCAGAAGATCTATGCCTATCTGAAGGACGAAGGCTAATTCGTCGAAAGGGAAGCTCCCAGCACGGGTATCCGAGCCTCGACGCTTGTTCCCCTCGCGTGATCGGATTCGATACCCAGCTCACCCCCGGCACGCGTCGTCCTGGTTCGCATGTTCGTGAGCCCGAGTCCGGACGTTGCATTGGCTACATCAAAGCCATGCCCGTCGTCCGTGATCGTCAGGAGCAGAGAACGCTCATCAGCAGACAAGGAGACCTCGATCGACCTCGCACCGGAATGCCGCAGCGCGTTTGACACGCCCTCCGTGACGATCTGGAGCACATCATCGAGCAGAGAGGCATCGAGCTCGGGAACGGTCCCGCTCACGGACACGATGACCGGGACCTCGTACGCCCCACCGAGCCGATCGACCAATTCCTCGATCTCGGTCGCAAGCAACGCTCTTCTCGGCAGGTCACCGTGGAGGTCATAGATGAGTCTGCGAAGCTCGGCGATCGACGTGTCGATGGCCACCGCTGCGTCTTCCATTGCAGCACGCATATTCGAATCGCCATCTTCCCCAGCAGCGTGTGTCTGGAGCCCCAGGCCAACCGCAAAGAGGTTCTGGATGACCGAATCGTGAACCTCGCGCGCGATCCGGTCGCGGTCCTCCCTGATGGCAGTGTCGCGCAACTCCTGCGACATGTAGATGGAATCGATACCGGCCCCGGCAGCTACCGCAAGGGCCTTCATCGCAAGCTCATCCTGTTCGTCGAAGCCGCCGGGCTTCTCTGTGACGTACAGATTGCCAAAGATCTTGTCCCGCACCTTGACAGGCACACCAAGAAACGACGACATGTGCGGATGATCGGAGGGCATACCGGTGTATCCGGAATGTTCCGTTATGTCCTCCACACGCACGACCCCCCCATGATGTGATATGTCGCCCAGAACCCCGCGTCCTACCGGTGCATCTCCGATGCCGTCGGCAACAGACTGCGACACCCCCCTGTGATGGAACTCCGAGATGTCACCGTGCCGATCAACCACGCCAAGGGCACCGTAGCGAGCGCTTGTGAGCTCCATTGCTGTGTCGATCGTCGAATTGAGAAGGGTCTGCATATCCACCTGCTCGACGATGTACGAGGTACGCTCGATCAGGAGCAGCAGATCATCGGGATTGTACATCGTCTCACGATAGAGCAAGGGTGGCGACAGAGGCTCTGCCGGCTCGTCGATATGCTAGGCCCATGGAGAACAGATCGTTCCGCATCCTGCTCGTTGACGATCATGATGTCGTACGCGCGGGCCTGAGATCGGTATTCGACAACACGAATGATCTCGTAGTCGTCGGAGAGGCCGGAACCTCGAAGGACACGATTCGCCGAGTGGGGCTCGATCTGCCCGATGTCGTCATTCTGGACGTGCGCCTTCCGGATGGATCGGGAATCGATGTCTGTCGCGAGATCAAGAAACGATGGCCTGCAACGAGTGTGCTCATCCTGACCTCGTACGCTGACCAGGATGCGTTGATCGAGGCATTCGACGCCGGAGCCTCCGGATACATCCTCAAACGTGTCGATTCAGCCGGACTCGTCGATGCCGTGCGGAAGGTCTGCGGGGGTGAGATGGTCTTCGGAGACCCGCTCGACGCCGCCCTTGCGGACAGGATCCGACATGGAGGAAGGACACCAGAGAAGCTCGATCGCTTGAGTCCCCAGGAGAGGAAGGTTCTCGATCTACTCTCTCAGGGAAGATCCAACAAGCAGATCGCAGAGGCGATGTTCCTGTCGGACAAGACGATCAAGAACTACGTATCGCACATCCTCGCGAAGCTCGAAATGGCTTCGCGCACCGAGGCGGCAGCCTACGCGGCGAACATCGAAGCCGGACGCAGAGCAAGATATGCCCCTGAGGGATGGGTCACAGACTGAAGCCGGTACTGCTACGCCAACTTGTCGATGAGATCCCAAAGGGCCTCGACGTGGCTTTCATCCGTGTATGTCTGCCCGATCGAGACTCGGACGAACCAGGTGTCGTCGATCTGGGAAGGCGTAACCGCAACTCTGCCCGTTGCGTTGAGGTCAGCGGCAAGCCCCTTCGTCACTTCGTCTCCGCCAACATGCGTGAAACACACGAGTCCGAACGGATGTGGGGCGAACAGCTTGAATCGATCGTCCATCTCGATCCATGTTGCGAATCGATCCGCGAGGCCAACGTGATCCCGCACGATTGTCCTCAGACCTGAGGCTCCGTAGTAGCGGAGCACCCACCAG
>QMQC01000131.1 GCA_003648875.1 Actinomycetota bacterium | reverse complement strand
GCGGCCCAACAATTCATCGGCAGACTCGAAACCGAGAATCCGCACGCATGCGGGATTGGCAAATGTGCAGTTGCCATCGAGATCGACACCATAGATCCCCTCACCTGTCGAATTCAGGAGCAGCTCAGCTAATTCGCTGCCGTCCATCCTTGAGCCGTCGGTCATGTCCATCCTCGTTGTTCGACGCCCACAGTACCTCGTGGGTGTCGATCGGATCGCATAGAAGAGTCGAAGGTACGACTTTCCTGCTCAGCGGGAAGATTGTGTGAGAAGGGTTCAACCACATCCGATCGTCCGGCGATCTTCGCCAGACGACTGGTCACGCTGAAGGAAGAACCAATGACTTACTCACCCTTGAATACCGCGATCGTCATTACGGATCCCCAGAACGACTTCCTCAGTCCAGACGGTGCGACCTGGGAACTCGTTGGAAATAGCGTGACGGAGAATCGGACAGTGGAACATCTCGAGGAATTGATCCAAGGCGCGAAGTCCACGGGGTACCAAGTATTTGTTTCACCCCACTACTACTACCCAACTGACGATGACTGGCAGTTCGGAGGAACCGTCGAGAACCTCATGCACGATATCAACATGTTTGCACGCTCAGGGTCTCTCTCCCTCGAAGGGTTCGGCGGCTCCGGTGCCGATTGGGTAGAGCCACTCGCGAAGCTTGTGGGAGATGGTGAAACTATCGTGGTCAGCCCTCACAAGGTATACGGGCCACAAACAAACGACCTCGCGCTACAGCTTCGCAAGCGAGGCATCTCGTCTGTCATCCTTGCTGGAATGTCCGCAAACCTGTGTGTTGAAGCCCACCTGCGACAACTCACCGAAGACGGTTTTGAGGTGCATGTCGTGAAGGACGCAACCGCCGCAGCACAACACCCCGAGTTGGGTGATGGATACGAGGCCGCGGTGATCAACTTCAACTACATAGCTTCAGGAGTCATCACCACCTCCGAAGCTCTGGAAGCCCTAGATGCCGATAGCAGACTTGGCACGTAACGCTCGAGGCCTCAACAAACCCTCGGATGGATGACACCATCAGACAAACTCGCTCAAGTGTTGCAATGACCCTCTGAACTCGCACCGGATATGGGCGGGTGTGGCGGTGCCAGAACATTGCCCCCGGTCGATTGTCGTCGAGTATGGTTCGTCGAGGAATCGTTCAGGCAGGGGAAGGCACTGATGAAGATCCGATTGGTGTTGGCTGTTGTCTTAGGGTCCGCGGCAACGCCCGCTGGCCAGCAGCGGCGTATCCTCGGCTACCCCGAGGGGAACATCCTCATGTTCGGGCCTCGGATCGCCGAGTCGCTCGATCGGCTGATTGCCGACCTATACCGCTGAGCCCGCCTAGGTTGCTCTGATGGACGACGTCCTCTCCAAGCGCTACGGCTTTGGTCCCGCCTTTGCAGCCGAGTGGCTCCGCGTGTGGGGAAGCGACCTCAGCGAGCTCCTCGGCGCTCAAGACGGGTCTGTCGACCAGCTGTGGGGCGACTTCACCCTCTCGGCCAACCTCAGAGGCCGCGAGATGGCGGTCGATGTCGCCAGCCGGCTGAGCTGGGGAACGCCATCACTGGCGGGAAGGCGTGCCCTCGACCTTGGCTGTGGAATCGGGGGGACAGCGGTGGCTCTGGCCGAACTCGGAGCGGCCACCATGGGCGTCGACCTCGATCCCGATCGAGTGAAACTGGCGGCTGCCAACGCCCTGGATCGGAAGATCGAAGTCGGCCTGAGCACCACCGATGTCCTCGATCCCGCGGCGCGCGACGGGATCGGGCAGTTCGACGTCATCGTGGCCGAAGATGTCCTCGAGCATGTTGCCGATGCGGCGGATGGCGTCGCTGCGCTCGCGGAACTTCTGGCGCAAGGCGGCCTGGCTCGGGTGACTATTCCCAACGGCGATGCTGTGCCCCTGGTGATCGCCGACGGGCACTACCTGCTGCCGGGTCTCACTCTCCTCGACGATCGGAAGCAGGCCGCGGCCTACTTCAACGCAAGTTTCGAATGGGGGGAGTATGACGTTGGTGACTACCACTCCTATGACGACTACGTCGGCTGGTTCGAGGGTGCCGGCCTCACCGTGGCCGCCGTCGAGCTGGTTGATGAGATGCCATGGCAGGCGATCGACGCCGAGTTCGCCCAGGCCCAGCAAGCCGTAGCCGCCGCTGCTGCCGACGTCGGCCTCCCCAGCGTCGTCCGAGGCGGCCTCGTGTCAGGCTGGGCTGCCTATGCTGAGCGGGTGCAGTTGGCGAGGTCCCGTGGCGTCGATTTTGCCAAGCCGAGGGTGGGGGCTCGGTTCTGGCGCTTCTACGTTACAAAAGGCAAGACTCGCCGCGGCTTCGCGATGCGGGTTCCTCCGCGGTGGGCATGGCGCGCCATGGTTAAAGCGCTGCCGGGCGTCACCGGACTGGTGCGGGCGATCCGGCGCTAGCACCGCTTGCGCCGCGGTCGAGAGCGGCGGGAGACATCGGCCAAGCTGGTCTTGCGATATACGACGGTTTCAGGCTGGAAGGCGGCAAGGTCCTCAAGGCCGGGGTCGTTGGACAACATCTTGGTGATAGTGACGCAAGCTCATCGCCAGTATTCGGAAGCTTCATATTCCAGATCGACCCATCGGGACCGCTCGAACCTATCGACATGAACGACGCGATTTGGGACCTCGTCACGCAAACTCCGCTACCGAATGGTGGAACGCCGTAAACCACATCCCAAGGTTCAATCAACACCATGCGTCGCCGCAGGCTGGATCAACTCCAACCAAACCACGTATGACGGCTGCACATATGCTCGCCTTATCCAGCCGGACATATTGCCGGTTATGCGCACCACACTTTCGTCGTGCGGGCGGCCGGGATGGTGACGGCTTGCTAGGTGATCGGGATGGGCGTGGGGGGTGTCCAGCTCTTGCTAAGCACCGATTCTGCGGGTCGGTATAGGCGTAGGACGTAGTTCCAACCGTCCATGATGTAGACGTGGTTAGCCGACTCAGCCGGATGGGGGGAGAGGTTGAGACTGACTCTGCCGCTCTCGTCAGGTGATGCTGTGACGCTGTTCAGCCCATACGAGTTGTACGGGTTGGCTTCGAAATACCCGTCCCGGTTGTAGATGGCGATCGACCAGAAGGCGTCGACCGGTACGTCGTCGAAGATGAGCGTGTAGTGGCCGACGGGCCGGGGTGCAGCCTCGGTGTAGTAGAACGCCTCCTCGACCGGTAGTCCGCCCCATCCAAAGGCGGTGCCAATGAGATGGCGGACCGGATCGACAACTTCCTTCTTCCCGAATACCCCGTCCGTGTCTGTCACGCCTTCAGCGAGTTTCAATAGCGGTCCACGGGTTAGGTCCAGCGTCGCCGGGTCGTAGTCGGGGTGGCTGTATGGCCCGTCTGATCGTGCATGGAGTGTGACTGCATCTTGAAGAGCGTTGACCTCGGCTATGTCGTCTGGGTCATCGGGGTCAACAAAGGTACGGATGGAGAGGCTGACGAAGGGTGTCCCGTGTTCATCTAGCTCTAGTTGGTAGGTGCCTGCGCCGCTGAGAACCAGGTTGTTGTAGTGGCGTTCATTGACGACCATCACGGTCATGTACCGGTCGCCGCTGTCGGGGAGTATCAACTCGGCTCCTTGGCGTATGTCGACTATGGCGCCGCTGTACAAGGTGTCCCGGTTCATGCGAATGACCGGCTGACGATCCAAGGGCGTCGGCTCTCTGTAGTGGTACCAGCGGTTGACGCCACCAGCGAGAGCCACGATGTTGTCGAACATTCGGGCCGTTTCGGCTTCTACGAAGTTGTCAACGTTCACGACTGTCGCCACAGTTTCCTCCTACCGATCGGGTTGTCTTGGTCAGATCCATCTCATGGAGTCCACTTCGGGCATTGACGCCGTTGAGGCTCTTGCCGTCGCCCGAAGACACTTGACGAGAAACGTGTTCAACTCGTCGTAGAAGTGCAGCGACTCCGGTGCGGTCGGGAGGTGGAGATAGTCGGCATGTGCCATCCCTTCGTAAACGAGAAGGTCAGCTTCGATCCCAGCCTGACGCAACTTGGCGTGGGTCCGGACCGTGTTGCTGAGGAACAGGTCACGTGTCCCGGACACCAACAGCGTTGGAGGGAACCCATCGAAATCACCGTAGATCGGCGAAATTCTCGGATCGGCGAGATCAACGTCGCCCGCATAGAGCCGTACCGCCGCATCGATGAATCCATCCAGAGTCGGGATATGGCGATCAACGCCCAGATTCGTGGAGAAGGCGTCCCCTGTGCCGGTGAGATCCGCTCCTGGAGTACCGACGAAGAGAGCAGCAGGCGTATCCACTCCCTCTGCAATGAGCTGCTGTATCGCAGTCAGCACGATCCCACTACCGGCAGAACTGCCACCCATCGCCATCGAGGCAGCAGATCGTTCGGATAGAACATGCTCGTACACGGAAATCACATCGTCCACCGCAGCGGGGGCGGGGTACCGAGGAGGCATCCTGTAGTCGATTGACACGGCCGGTATACCGGTTGCGAGAACAACAGCGATCGCTTCTGCCGTTCCGCCTACTCCACCACCGAGGACATACGCACCGCCATGAACGTGGATGAAGAGGTGGTCCTCACGTGTTGCGTCGACTCCGTCGGGAACGACGTTGTGGACTTTGACACCCGCAATCTCGCCGGGTTCTACCGAAACTGGAAGGTTCTCTACCGCAGCCAAGACTCCGGCTCCGCCCTCAGCCTCACTTGCAGAGATGAGCTCCAGCCACTCGGCTTCGTCAACGGGAACGATCCCGAGTTCAGCAGCTCGATCAGCAACGGAACTGGTCCCGATCGCCTCCCTAAGCATCTCGCTGGCACCTCCAGGCAACGGCAACACCCGGGAATCCAGTATCAGCTCAGGTGCATCGCTGTTCGACTCCAAATCAGCCATCATGGAACCCTCCAATAGATACCATCGAGAGTAGACGGTCGCAGGAAAGCACGCATAACGGCACCTATGCACCCCCAGCAACCCGAACGTATTGCCGGATATGGGCTCTCAGTAATGTCCGGGGAGATCGGGATTTTCCGCCATTCATAGCGGCCACATCGGCACGGTCGCTGTTGGCTCAGTAGCATCGGGTGTATGCCTCGAGGAGGGGATAGGTTGTGACAAGGACGGTCCTAGCGGTTGCCACGTTGGCGATAGTGATAGCCGCTTGCGGCGGGTCGATGACGGCAGACGAGTACGTCGAGGACCTCAACGCGTTGGCTGCAACTGGACTCTCTGATTTCGAGGCAGCCGCTGCGACCTACAACCAATCCGCGGACCCGACAGTTGCCGACGAGGTCGCCTTCCTTGAGCAAGAAGTCGCAATACGGCACGAGTTTCTCGAAGGCTTCGAGGCACTCGATCCGCCTGGGTCGATCGCTGAAGTGCACCGACTCCTCGGGGGTGCGTTTACTAGGCTCACTGTTGCCGCCGAGGGGTTGGCTGCGTCAGCTGGCGCTGTCAACAGCATGGAGGAAGCGGAACAGACGCCAGAATACGCTGAGTACCTCGCCGCCAACGACGACGGGGCCCGCGTCTGTGTCAACGTGCAGGCGAGGCTAGATGATCTCGCTGGCAGTGGCGAAGCGTTCGCTGACGAGCCTTGGCTTTCCGGTCTTGGCCTCGCCGTGCGCGCCGTGATCGGCTGCGGCGAAATCGAGACCGGCTAGACGAGAAGACTTGCACCGTGAGGAGCTGGCAACAGCCGTCGCAGCCGCCCATAACGGCACCTATGCACCCCCTACAAGCCGAACGTATTGCCGGATATGGGCGGGTTGATCGGGCGTGATCTCGGCTGGTAGGCGGTCTCCGGACAAGGGTT
>QMQC01000130.1 GCA_003648875.1 Actinomycetota bacterium | reverse complement strand
GGAGCGCGGTGACCGGGGTGGCCTCGACCGGCGCAGCGTCGACCCCTGCCGTTGTCGTCGTCTCCGGCGGACTCGTGGTTGTGGTCGTTGGCGCCTGTGTTGTCGTCGTGGTCGCCTGGGATGCGGTCGTTGTCGTCGCCGGTTCGTCGGATGGTGCAGTCGTGTCTGATGTGCCACTCGAGCATGCGGCGGATACGACACCGATTGCGATTGCTGCAAGGAACAGTCGCCGCATCGTGCCTCCTGAGTTGGGGGTATCAATCCTAGTGTTCTGACCCTGCGGTGGTGTGTCCGATTCTGGAGCTCAGTGCCCGACTTCATCTACGCTTGTGCTCGCCCAGCCGACTGAAGGGGTTCCACATGAGCGTCGAGTATTCCAGGGGTATGGCAACGGAGGCCATCCACGCAGGAGAGATCCATGATTCTTCTGGAGCCCACATCGCCCCGATCTATCAGAGCTCGACATTCACATTTGACGATATGGGCGCAGTGGGCGCCAAGGCTGCAGGCGAGAGCGATGCGTATGTATATGCACGCAGCGGAAACCCTGCGCGGACAGCACTGGCCGGCAAACTCGCCGCCCTCGAGGCGTTCGGTCTCGAGAATGGAGCCGAAGGTGTCTCGGCTGAGATCTTCGGCTCAGGGATGGCTGCCATAAGCGCGACTCTGATGGGCCTGGCAAAGGCCGGTGATCACATTGTCACCCAACAGGTTCTCTACGGCTCCGCCGATCACCTCATTGCCGAGGTGCTCCCTGGCTACGGTGTCACGAATACGCGTATTGCAGGGCTCGATCCTGAGCAGCTCGAGCGTGAGCTCAAGGCGCATCCATCGACCACGGTTGTGTACGTCGAGACACCTGCGAACCCGACTATGACGCTCGTCGACATCGGGGTCACTGCCGAAATCGCCCACGCTCATGGCGCTCGTGTCGCAGTTGACAACACTTTCGCCACGCCCGTTCTGCAGCGCCCGTTCGAACACGGTGCCGATGTTGTTGTGCACAGCACCACCAAGTACATCAACGGTCACGGAACAGTGATAGGTGGCGCGGTCGTCTGCAACGATCCAGAGTTCATGGAAGAGCGCATTGCCTCCCTCATCAGGTACATCGGCGGCGTTCCAAGTCCCTTCGACTGCTGGCTCACGAATCTCGGACTCAAGACGCTCCCGCTCCGGATGCGTGAGCATTGCACGAACGCGATGACGGTGGCTCGATTCCTCGAGTCGGAGTCTTCTGTGGCCGCGGTCCGATATCCGGGACTTGAGAGTCACCCGCAACATGATTTGGCTACCCGTCAGATGGATGGGTTTGGCGCCATGATCGCCTTCGATCTTGGTAGCTACGAGGCAGCAGCGCGACTCCTTGATCGGGTCGATCTGTGTACCCTGGCCGTCAGCCTTGGCAACCTCGACACGCTGATCGAACACCCTGCCTCGATGACGCACTCGGTGATCTCGCCGGAGGACAGGGCAGCATCAGGCATCACAGACGGATTGATCAGGATGTCCGTCGGGCTTGAATCCGCAGACGATATTGTCGCCGATCTCGATCGTGCCGTCAACGGTTGATCGGCGCAAAGCTGCATTTGTGAGCGCTGCAGGCAATTCGTCGCTACTATTCATCTTGCTTGGGAACTCTTTCATCCGATTGCCTAGTTGGGTCTGCCCAGCCAATCACTTCGGCGCTGGTTTGGTTCGAAGCGCAAGACAGACGCAGAAGCGTCAATGCAAGTGGCGAATGGAGCCAGTAGATGAAGAAGCTGTATGTGGGAAACCTCCCATGGAGCACCAACGAAGCCGAGCTTCGTCAGATGTTCGAACCGATGGGTGAGGTGCATTCCTGCGCACTGATCACCGATCGTGAGACCGGCCGTTCGCGCGGATTCGGTTTCGTCGAACTCGATGATGAGGCAGCCGAGAAGGCCATGTCCGAGCTGAACGGCAAGGACATGGACGGTCGTGCCCTTCGTGTCAACGAAGCGCAGGACAAGCCACGTCGCTCCGGCGGCGGTGGCGGCGGCGGTGGCGGTCGCTGGTAGCGAAAGCAAAATAGTCAAATGGAGAAAGGGCCCCTCTCGGGGCCCTTTCTCCATTTGGGGAACGCGACGACGGGCGGTCGGCTGGTGCCTCGCTTATGGATCGCTTCGCCTGCGGTTCTGCTAACGGGTCGGTCGCTGCGCTCCCTGTCCGAAGTCTGCTCGAACGGAAGCCGGACTGCGGATGGCGGACTGCGTCCATCGTCAGTTGCGTTTGGCCCTCGATGCCGCAACCTTGACCTTGAGGGGCCTACCACTGAGCCTTGAGCCATCGAGAGTCCTCATGGCTCGCTGCGCATCTGGATAGGGCATGTCAACGAAGCCGAAGCCCTTCGAGCGTCCACGATTGTCGATGATCACGGTTGCCTGCTTCACCCTGCCATACGGGCTGAACAGGACACGAACGTCGTCGTCTGTCACTTCCCACGGCAGGTTCGATACATGGAGACTCTGGGTGCCGTCCGGTGTGGGTTTGCGCTTCTGTTTTGTGCGAGGAGCGGGGTGGTCGACAATGGCGATTGGCCTCTCGGACTTCTTGTTGCTTCTCGCCCTCTTCGGGTGCTGCTGCTTCGAAGGGCGGGGTTCTTCGCGTCTCGGGCGGTCGGCTCTTCCCGGGCTTCGCTTCTCGATAGGGTGTCGTAGGTCGAGCTTGTCCTGGATGCGACGAACTGCGCGCTTCTGGCTCCCCGTGACGAGGCTGATGACTGTTCCGGCTGCGCCTGCCCTGGCTGTGCGTCCTGAACGGTGGAGATAGTCCTTGTGATCTGCAGGCGGGTCGAAGTGCACGACGGAGGCAACGGCGTCGATGTGGATGCCTCTTGCTGCGACGTCTGTTGCGATGAGTGCCTGGGCCTCACCGCTGGCGAAGGACTGCAACGCTCTGCGGCGCTGGTTCTGTGAGCGGCCGCCATGCATGGCTACCGCGCCTACGCCAATCCTCGAGAGCTGCTTTGCAAGGCGGTCTGCACCGTGGCGGGTGCGGGTGAACACGATGGAACGGTTGGCAACACCGACGATGTTGGCTGTGTGTTGCACCTTCTCGTCGTTTTCGACAAGCCAGAAATGGTGTTCGGCATCGGTGGTCTCTGACTCCACGGTGCCTGCCTCGTGTCGTACCGGTTCGTTCTGGTATTCACGGATGAGCACTGCGACATCGCCGTCGAGTGTCGCGGAGAACAGCAGCGTCTGGCGGTCCTTGGAGGTCTGGTTGAGGATTCGACGAACGGTGGGAAGGAAACCCATGTCAGCCATACGGTCAGCTTCATCAACGGTGACGATGTTGACCTCGCTCAGATCAACGGAACCCTGCTCGATCAGATCCTCGAGACGCCCGGGTGTCGCAACGAGCACGTCGACGCCCCGGCGCATCCAGTCCTTCTGGGCCTGGTAGCGGACGCCTCCGTAAATGGCGAATACCTGGCGGTGCATCGCTTTGCCGTATGGGGCGAGATCGCGGCGGATCTGCTCCGCGAGTTCGCGGGTCGGGGCGAGAATGAGCGCCTTGGGGCGATTCGGGCGAGCCTGTGCGACGGTTGCGAGGATCGGGAGGCCGAACGCAAGGGTCTTGCCTGAGCCCGTTGGGGCACGGCCTGCAACGTCTCTGCCATCTGCAACATCTCTGATGGTTGCGGTTTGGATGGGGAACGGTTCGGTCAAGCCCTGCTTGTCGAGAGCCTTGACGAGCGCGGTGGGCAGCCCGAGTTGAGAGAATGTGGTAGTCATGATGATTCCTGGCCCGGTGGGGCGGTTGTTGGTTTGCCTTCTCGCTCGTGACCGCCGGCCATTGCCTGTGCGGTCCAGAGTCGGTGGGAAGAGGCGGTCCAACCGGGTGAGAACCTGTGCCGACGATCACCGGGGTAGCGCCTTGTCGATTAGATCGTGCGCTGGCCTCCGCCCGGTGCGGCGAATCGGACATTACCTGTGCAGCCGGTGTAGTGGCTGCATTTGTCAATTCGATGACTCGGGCACCCGTCGAATCTCCACGTTCGATGGCGTCTCCTTCATCAAGCGAGAGAAGGGGAATGGGAGATGCGCAAGATCGTGTTCCTAGGAGCCGTAGTGTCGATGGCTGCGGCGTCGAACCGACGAGATCCGTGAACGTCACCGTCGCCAATCCGCTCCCCGCCATCCGCCGGACGCTACCCCGACCGCAGGTGTTTTACGGACGCCGATGGCAGGGCGCGAGTTGTGGCCTGCACTCCAATAACCTCGCTGCGTGACCAAATTCAGCGCGGTTGAAGCGGCTCTGTCACAGCGGATTCGTCGTTCCAAGGTTCGACATTGTTTCTGGAGCGAGCCTGTATGTCACTGAGTTGGTGAGTGATACTCTATTTGACTTTTCGTCAAGTTCCGGCGAATCTCCGTATGCGAGTGGAGGTACGAACATCACAGTATTTGGCGGGTCAAACGCGAAATGACGTTTGACCTCACTCAACAGCAGCGTCGCATCCTCGCATACAGCATTCCCGTTCTCGCTGTCCTTGCCGCCCTGCTCTTTGGTGCTGTCATGCTCGTTCTCCTCGGTGCCAACCCGCTAGAGGGATACGTCGAGATGTTCACTGGCGCCTTCGGTTCGGGCGATGCTCTGGTCGCGACAATTCTGAAAGCCACTCCATTGTTGTTCGTCGGAGTCGGGATCGTCATAGCGTTCAGAGCAGGCGTGATCAATATCGGGGCAGAGGGCCAGATGGTTCTTGGTGGCCTGTTTGGAACGATCGCAGCGCTCTACCTGCCAGAGATGCCGTCGTTCATCATCATTCCGACGGTACTTGTCGCCGGAATCATCGGCGGCGGCCTTTGGGGATGGATTCCTGGTTCGTTGAAGGCGTACTTTCAGGTCAACGAGATCCTGAGCACCATCATGCTGAACATCGTGGCGGTTCAGCTGATGAGTTATCTGTTGCGTGGCCCGCTCATCGACCCGGCCGAGATCGAGCGGGGCACCCGCATCCCCCAAACGGCCAGGCTCACGGAGGCGGCGGATCTCCCACTCCTGTTCGGAAGCGATCGTCTGCACATCGGTCCTGTTCTCGCGGTCTTGTGCGCAATCGCGGCGTACTACATCCTCTGGCGCACTCCCTTCGGGTACCGCCTTCGGGCTGTAGGCCTCAGTGAGCACGCGGCACGATATGCAGGGATCCCTGTGCGGCGAACGATCACCCTCGCCCTGACGCTGTCTGGTGCCCTGGCCGGTCTCGCTGGCGCCGTGCTTGTGTTCGGAAGCGAAAGCCACCGCATGGTTACCGACGGCTCGACTCTGGGATTCACAGGCGGTGCTGGGTTCAACGGAATCGTGGCCGCTCTACTGGGTGGTCTCCACCCGTTGTGGACCATCCCCGCATCCTTCCTGTTCGGTGGTCTGATCGTTGGCGGCCAGGCGTTGCAGCGGGCCGTCCAGGTGCCTTCAGCACTGATCGTCGCACTCAACGGTCTTGTCGTCGTGTTCGTCGTCGCGGCTGATCGATACCGGGTGAAGCTGTTGAAGTTCGATGAGCAGGGCCAGGAGGCCGGTGACCAGGGTGCAATGGTGGTGGATGGCGAGCCAACTGCTCTCGGATCGCTCCCGGACCCGGAACTCGCGGGCACGGATTCGTTCGACACGAAGGATCCACCGTGAGTGACGTCTTTACCGTCGCGGTACTTGTCGCCGTCGGTGCCTCAGCTATTCGTCTGGCCGTCCCGCTTCTGCTCGCATCGCTCGGAGAGACCTTCGGTCAACGCAGCGGCGTGCTCAACCTCGGCGTGGACGGGATCATGTTGCTCGGAGCATTCGCTGGCTACTACGCGGTGCTCAAGACAGGCAAT
>QMQC01000129.1 GCA_003648875.1 Actinomycetota bacterium | reverse complement strand
TGTCGACAACGGAGACGCCTCCGTTGGATGCGGGATTCGGAATCGCCTCTGCTTCCCATGCAGAGAAGGTCTGGTCGATGGCTTCGTCGTTGAAAGCGATCGCAAGAGGGACGTCTTCGACGGTCGAGAACGACCGGATCCATGACGCGACGCGCCCACCCACCCCGTCGTCACGCCTGGTGAGGAATGCGTCGTTGACAGCGGTTCCGACGTCGGCGCTGAGATCCAACGTGATCGGCGAGAGCTTGAAGGATTCACCGTTGACCGTGAAGACACCCGTATCGGTGCGGAGCCGGTTCTCATGCGCCTCGACCGCAAGTGTCGCATCGGCACGATTCATGCCTCCAACGGGAACCCCATCGATCGTGACGTTGCGTGCGATCTCGGCCGTTGATGTCGCCCAATCAGCCCCATACACACCTATCGGGAGCAACAGGATCGCAAGGGGAACGACCGCGAATATGGCTTTTCTTGGCTTCATGTCGATGTTGTCGCGATGCTGTGAGGTTTCCGGAAGTGTAGGAAGGATCCAAGAAAATCGATGGCTATGCGTCCGTTGCGGGACTTCAGCCTCAGGGTGGCGCGGTCGTTGTAGTGGTCGTGGTCGTCGTTGTGGTTGCCGGAGTTCCGTCCCATACGCCCACCGTGATGGTGATGGTCGTCCCCGGATCCCGGAAGTCGACCGGATCCTGAGACAACACAACGCCGCCTTCGGCCTCAACACTTGTCGAGACGGGTGCGACCGCTACCACGAACCCAGCCGCTTCGAGAGTTGCTTTCGCCGTCGCCTCATCCATGCCGGCCACCAAGGGCACACCGAGGGGACATTCGCCGTCTCCGCCGACCATCTCTTCGCATGGATGCATCAGGATGACATTGCGTTCACCCCGATACGTCCATGAGAATTTCTCACGATCGATCTCATTGCCCTCTATGTCGTAGAAGATCCGCCAGTTGACAATGGACCACCCGCCCGAACCCTCGTTCTCGACGAACTCCTCGCCTGGGGCGACCACGCCCTCTTCGTCTGCCCGGTACAGCACGACCGCACTCCTGAACCCGGTGCGGTCCTCTCGTTCGGTGCCGCAGGTGATTCCGCCGGTGTTCCCAAAGAATGTGACCGTGATCGTTCGGTCCGTGTAGGACGTTCTGATGATCACCGGTGCTTGCGTGTCGTTCTCGAACACAACGTCAGGAAGCGGGTAGCCGAGTGTGGCTTCACGGCCTTCGGGGTACTTTCGGAAGTAGATGCTGTGCGGTTGGTGCGAGACGTCCTTGAGACAGCTGAAATAGATCGCGTTGAAGATCGTGGTGCCGAACTGGCTGACACCTCCGCCAACGTTGACGGGATCCGTCTCACATGAGAGTTCGCCCCCCACGATGGCGCAGTCGTACTTGAAACCCTTGTCGAGCGTGCGACGGCCCACAGTTTCGTTGACCGAGAACTCCTCGCCCGGCATGACGGTGGACTCATCAACGAAGTCAGCCATGAGATGGATGTTGTGCACGCGATTCGTTCCGGGAGTCCACGTCGTGAATTCGGCAAGTTCATAGAGTTCGCCAAAGGACTGTGCCATCTCGGTCGTGAACTCTGGTTCGGCGTCCTTGTCGATAGGGAGTTCGCCCTTCCCGCTCCCAAGGGCGGCGACCCCGACCGCTGCCGAGATGTCGGCTGCGTTCACAGTGGTCCCGTTGAGACCAGGGACGAGTTCGATCGTGTCGTCTTCGGGCAGGCCCTCCATGTCCTCCTGAGGGGAATCTTTGATCTCGTATTGGTCCGGTAGATCCTCGAAGTCGTCGACGAGCACGATCTCCCACCGCGCATCGACCGGATCGATTTCGAGACCATCACGAACGACCTCCACGAGGGGGGCGATGATCGACGAATCGACGGAGAAATCGATGGATGGGCTGTCACCGTGGACGATCCGGGCCTCCAGCGCACGTCCAAGAGTGGCGGAATTGACGTGAAACTCGAAGCCGTACTCGTCATTGGTGAGGACGACGCCGCGCTTGATGATCATGTTGGCTCTCTCGACACCAGCATCGATGTCTGCATCTGTCAGTTCAGGATCCGATGTGATGATCGGGAGGTTGACAGTTTCCTCGCTCCCGGATTCCAAGGCAGCAAGCAGCAGGTCATAGGATGCATCTCTGGCGATCGTGTCGCCGGCCCTCGGATACTCGTGGGTCACGACGCTGTTCGCGATCTCGATCGATCCTTCGAAGGCAGGGTTCGGGATCGCGTCGACTTCCCACTCGGCGAGTTGGACCAACACCAATTCGCGATCGAGCGTCGCCACAAGAGGTACGTCGACTTCCTCGGTGAATGCACTGAGCCAGTCGCCTATTCCTTCCTTGCGTAGCCCGAGTGCTTCGTTCACCGCGCTTGCGCTATCGAAGGTCAGTCCGACATCTTCTGGGTCGAGCTCATACGTCTTTCCGTTCACTTCGACGCTTGCAGGGTCTGCAGTGAGAACGGTGGCGTACTCGTCCACTGATGCGATCGCCTCTTGTTCGGTCTGCCTGGCGACATCGACACCGGCGATCGTGACATTGCGGGCGACCTTGTCTGAGGCGGCTGCGCTGTCGACGAAGTAGATCGACAAAGGCATCAGAAGAATCATCACGGGCACCGCGACGAAGAGGAGGATTCTTGATCTGGGGGCTGCCATCGGTTCTTCCCTGGGGATCTGCTTGCGGCTCGTGCGAGTATATGTACGGGGTCTGAGTAGCGGCTTGCTTTTCGGACTCAGACGAGAATCTGGATACGATCGTTGTGTGTCATCATTCAGACGAGTTTCCCCTGGCGAAGAGTTCCCGGTTTCCGCGACCCTGTTCGTCACATACCTGAAGTGCCCACAGCAGGCGCTTGGCCGGCTGCAGGGTGTATATCCACCACCAACCGTCCAGATGTTCAGGGGCAGTCTTGCTCATCGGGTCTTTGCAAGGCATCTCGTCGATGGTCTCATCGATCCAGAGGACTTCACCGATGTCTGTCGGCAGGAGGTCGGCGCACACCTGGGGGGCTCGATGGCGTCACTGTCGCTCAAACCCTCAGAGTTCAGAGCGATAACCGCTGAGGTCGAGCAGCTGTACGAGCGGTTCAAGGCGCTTCCGACCGACGGGTTCATGGATGCTGAAGTGGATGTGCAGAGTGAACCGGCCCAAGGTATCTCATTGCGCGGGCGTGTGGATGCCGTCTACCTCGATGGCGATGACACTCGGATAGTCGATTGGAAGACAGGTTCCTACCTGGACGATGCCGAACCTCAACTCGCCTTCTATGCAATGGCGTGGAAACTCGCCAAGGGGTCCCTGCCCGCAACGTTGGAGGCTGTGTCACTGAAGACCGGTGAGAGACGTGTGACCCGCCCGACCGACGCGGACACTGCTCTCACCGAGACGCTGGTCGCGGACATGATCACAGCCCTCCGAGTCGCGATTGCAGACCGATCAGACATGCCAAGAACCGCCGGACCCCACTGTCGGTGGTGTCCGCTGCTCGGAGAATGTGGAGAGGGCACCGCTGCCCTCGAGATCCTGGATTAGCTTCACAGTTTCCAGCCATCTGTCGTCTGTCGTCCGTCGCCACCGTTACCCTCGCCTCCATGTCCAGATCGCTCCTTGCCATCCACGCCCACCCTGACGACGAAGCTTCGAAGGGTGCAGCCACTGTTGCGAGATATGTCGACGAGGGTGTGCGAGCTGTTCTTGTGACCGCCACGGGCGGGGAGGCAGGCGACGTGCTCAATCCAGAAATGGATCGCCACGATGTCATCGCAAACCTCACGCAGGTCCGGGCAGACGAACTCGCGGCCGCGGCAGAGATCATCGGGTTTGAGAAGGTCACGATGTTGGGTTATCGGGACTCCGGGATGCCTGAATCAGATTCGAACGGGCATCCGGAGGCGTTCTGTCACCAACCCTTCGACGATGTTCTCGGGAAGCTGGTCGGAATCGTGAGAAACGAGCGACCCGACGTGGTGCTTGGGTACGACGCTCACGAGTTCTATCCACATCCCGACCATCTTCGTGTGCACGAGCTCACGATGGCACTCGTCGACGCTGCTGCTGACGGCTCGAAGTTCCCCGATCTTGGAGCTCCATGGCAGATAACGAAGCTCTACGCACCGGTGTTCACCACAGACCGCATCACAGCTCTCCACCAGGCCATGCTCGACACGGCGGGTGAATCACCTTTCGAGTTGTGGATCGACCGCATGGGCACTTTCGAGGATCCGGAGCGACGGGTGACCAAGGTGGACGTCACCGGCTTCGTTGAATTGGGCAGAGAGGCACTTCGGGCTCACCGCACCCAGGTGGATCCCGCGGGGTTCTGGTTCGCGGTGCCGACCGAACTCGTGGAGTCCGTATATCCGTGGGAAGACTTTGAGCTCCTGTACTCGGCCGTCGGATGGAGCGAAGGAGAATCCAGCCTCTTCGATGGCATGTGATGTTCGCTCGACTATCCGTCCGCCACCGCTGTCTGCTGAAATGGGCACGTGGTTGATCCAGTAGCAGATTTCAGGGATGCACTCGACCGGGTTCCCCGTGAGCTTCTCGATCCTGACGATGCGCGGATACTCACGGACGCAATGACTTCTGCCGACGTACTGGAGAAGTTGGTATCGGTTCCACGATCCATCGTCCTCGCGGGTTGCACCGGCGTTGGCAAGTCGCATCTCGTGAATGAGCTCGTCGGCACCTCAGCAACGGCCGTGGGGGTTCTGAGGCCTACAACCCGGCTGATAGTGATGGCAGGCTCGGCAGGGCCGGTGCCGATCGCCCACGAATGCGACTATGTCGTAGCTCCCGGAGCACCAGATGGGCTTGTATTCGTCGACACACCCGGCTGGGAGATTGATCCAGAGGCCGTCGACGCTGCCCTCGCGACCGCAGACCTCGGGATCCTTGTTGTGTCTCCGACACGATATGGCGACGCGACGACCTCCCAACTGTGGGACTCGATGGCGACGGTAACGAAAAGGATCATCGTGCTGAATCGTCTGCGCGGAACCGACACTGAGCGCTCCGAGATGATCGCGTTCGTGAAGCAGAGGTTCGCCATGACAGAGATCTCTGTTGTCGACGAGCATGGAGACGGCGACTCCTTCGTACGAACCGTCCTGGACGGTGTGTCGGGAGCCGGTCATCTCGACGACAAGACGGCAATCGCCCGCAGGTCCGCGGCGAATGCTGGTCGTCACGTAGCAAGTGCGGTGACCGCGGCAGCGACCGATCTCGGACGGCTCGATCAGGCGATCGAGACCGTGGGCGTGCCATCGATCCGCGGCCAACGATTGGCTGTACTAGAGAGCTGGCTTGCGACCGAACAAGAGATCATGGCCAACATTCAAGACTCAATGGACACGCTCGATGAGGAGATCGTCGACGCAGGTGGCCGAGTAATCGCCGAGCGAATTCTCGATGAACTCGGATCATGGGACCTGTCCGCCACCGAGCGCGATCTTGCTCTGTGGAGGGATGAAGCGGCCGAACGCTTCAGGCGTGACGCAACCTTCGTATGGCGTCGATCGTTCACCGAGAAACTCCTTGACCAGACTTCGTGGAAGGTCGGTGTGAACACCACCGTGCAGATTCCCAGGAGGGTTGCGAGAGTGTTGAAGGCGAATCTCGACGAGACGGTTAGCGATGTCCACAGCCAGCTTGTTGACCTGGCCGATGCGGCCGTGGCAGAGCGCATCGCCGGATGGAAGTCGAGTGTTGCTCGGGCTGGATCCTTCAAGCCGGGCGAGCTCCTCGCTGCCTCAAATGCACTGAGCGGTCCATGATCGATCTCGAGCCACTCGTTGATCTCGCTGATTTGGCAGTTGTGCGCTGTGAGGGTGTCCTGCCAGAGAGGTTGA
>QMQC01000128.1 GCA_003648875.1 Actinomycetota bacterium | reverse complement strand
CTCCGGTGGAGCCGGGGTTGTGGTCTCCGGTGGTGCGGGCGTTGTGGTTGCTGCCGGAACTGTTGAGGTCGGCTCGACGCTCGTCGTGGTGGTGTCACCCGCTGCGACATCCTCATCACCAGCGTCGGAGATGAGGACGAACGCGAGAATCAAGGCCATGACGCCAACGGCAATCCAAGGCAACCAAATCCGCAGGTTCTTGTTCACTTGGGATCCTCCCCGCTCTCGATGTCGACGACGATAGTCGTGTCTCGTGCAACCCCGACGATTCGGCGACCAAGAAAGACCCACGAATGGAGAACACGAGCCGAAGTCTTCAACGACAACGTCACGCTCACCGCTTGAATCCGCCCCAGAAGTCAGAATCTGGCTTCTGGTGGCGAGGCGTCAGCTGAGCGACCCCTACACGTACCTCGGTTCATCGAGGGTGCTCACAACGCTTCCCTCGTCAGTGATCAACACTGTGTGTTCGAAGTGGGCCGAGAACGCACCGTCGGCTGTGACGACCGTCCATTGATCGTCGAGGACCACCGACCGATCTGTGCCGAGATTGAACATGGGTTCGATGGCGAGCGCCATCCCGGTCTTGATGCGTAGGCCCTTGCCCGGTGTGCCGTAGTTGGGAACGGACGGAGCCTCATGCATCTGGCGTCCGATACCATGGCCGACGTAGTCGCGAACGACACCGATTCCATGGGGAACGGCAAGAGCTTCGACAGCCGCCCCAATGTCGCCGAGGCGCTTTCCCGCCTTGGCTTGCTCGAGGCCCGCCCAAAGCGCTCGTTCGGTCACATCAAGCAGGTTCTGAACTTCATCAGACACATCTCCGATCGCAATCGTGAATGCGGCATCTCCATGCCAACCCTCGTAGATGGCTCCAGCATCGACGGAGATGATGTCACCGTCCTTGAGCACGTATGTGTCGGGAATTCCATGGACGATCACCGAATTCGGCGAGGTGCAGATCACACCGGGAAACGGACTGTGTGGACCACCGTATCCGAGGAAGGAGGACCGGCACCCATGCTCCTCGAGAACCCGGCGCGCAACATCGTCGAGTTCCTTCGTTGTAACTCCGGGGCCGGCGGCATCGCGCACAGCGGAGTGCATGGCAGCCACGCACCGCCCCGCGATCTTCATCTTGTCAAAGTCTGCAGCGGACTTCTTCGTGATCACACGCGTTCCGCTCATGAACTGGCTAGTGCCGTGTCAGGCAACGTTCGTGGGGTCGATGTCGTGTCAGGGGCGCTGATCACAAGGACGCAGGACGAAGGCGCAGTCTGGACTGCGTTGAGGACGAGGACACCGTGAGCGGTGTTCCTGGCCGGCAGAACACTGCAAAGGTTGTCTGACGTGGCACTAGGACTTTGCCAGTGCGATCATGATCCGGGAGAAGATGGCCTCGACGCTGCCCATACCATCGACCTCAAGCACCGCTGAGTCATAGAAGGTGACCAAAGGCGTGGTCTCCCCCGAGTACACCTCGAGACGACGACGAATCGCTTCTTCGTTGTCGTCGGAGCGGCCTTCCTCCTCTGCGCGGCGCATCATTCGGACAATGACTTCCTCTGTGTCCACATTCAGCAGGACAACTGTGCCAATCGCATCGACCACGGAATCGTTGAGGGCCTCGGCTTGCGCGACATTGCGGGGGAATCCATCGAGGAGATAGCCACATCGGGCATCGTCTTGGGAGAGCCGCTCATCAACTATGGCGACAACGAGCTCATCTGAAACCAATTCACCAGATGCCATCACGGATTCAGCTTGCTTGCCGAGACGCGTACCGGCAGCAACAGCTGCCCTGAGCATGGCGCCCGTCGAGATATGTGGTACATGCAGCGCGCTTGCGATCAGCGTCGCCTGCGTGCCTTTTCCGGCGCCCGGAGGTCCGAGTAGAAGGATCCTTCTTGCCATCAGTTATCTCCCGTTTGTATCGGTGTGCTCAGCCACATCCTACTGAGCGCCCGTCCGCATCTGACAGCGCGACTTCCGACTTCGGACTTCGGACTTCTGACTTCTGACAGCGCAACGTTCTGCTTCTCTCAAGAAAGGAAGCCCTCGTAGTTCCGCATCGTGAGTTGGCTCTCGATCTGCTTCGCTGTCTCGAGGGCAACGCCGGCGACGATGATGATCGAAACGCCGGACAACCCGACGGGCACGTTCCACCACCATCCGAGGAGCGAAGGCAGGATCGTCACGAGTGCCAGATAGAGCGCACCAGGCATCGTGATCCGAGAAAGCACATGGCTGAGATACTCAACCGTGGCGCGTCCCGGACGGATACCAGGGATGAACCCACCCTGGCGCTGGATCATGTCTGCTTGGCGTTCAGGATCGAACTGGATTGCTGTGTAGAAGTAGGTGAAGAACACGACAAGGAGAGCGAGGGTGAAGATGTACCACAGGCTCGGCGAGAATCCGACACCAGACGTCGAAAGCATGTTCTGGTCGATCCAATCGCGCACCGCTGCACCCCAGCCGGTCGATGGCAGTGCCGATGCGAGAAGTGCGGGAAAATACATGATCGATGTCGCAAAGATGACGGGGATGACACCGGCCATGTTCACCTTAAGCGGGATGTAGGTCGACTGACCTCCCATCACCTTGCGTCCGCGAACGCGCTTGGAGAACTGAACCGGTATTCGTCTCTGTCCCTGTTCAATGAAGATGATCCCGATCGTGAGCGCGATCATCACCCCAACGATGACGACAAACTGGTAGGTCAACGAGTTCGTGTTCAAGATCGCCAGTTGGCTTGGGATCTGGCTGATGATCGAGATGAAGATCAGAAGCGACATACCGTTACCGATGCCTCGTTGCGTGATCAGCTCACCCATCCACATCAACAGAGCCGTACCGGCGGTCATCGTGATCACGACGATCACAACGTTCCTCGGTGTGAAGTTCGGGATGAGGTCAACTCCACCGGTGAACTGCCCGCTGTGGAACAGGTAGGCAAATCCCGTCGACTGCAGGAGAGAGAGGACCACCGTCGTGTACCGGGTCCACTGCGTGATGACCTTGCGTCCGTGCTCTCCTTCTTCCTGAAGAGCCTGCAGTTTCGGGATCACAACCGTGAGGAGCTGCAGAATGATCGATGCCGTGATGTACGGCATGATGCCGAGAGCAAAGATCGACAGCTGAGTCAGAGCACCACCGGAGAAGAGGTTCAGAAGCCCGACGAATCCCGACTGTTCGGCCTGGTTTGCGAAATCGCGTACCGCCAACAGATCGACTCCGGGAACCGGAATGGTCGCACCGAGTCGATAAAGAGCGAAGATGAACAGAGTGAACAGGATCTTGTTGCGCAGATCATGGATCCTGAAGGCGTTCCTGAAAGCGGTGAGCATGTGTGTCTTGAGTCCTGACTAATAGCTTCTGGGAGCGAAGCGCTCCGAATTCTGGCCCGCTACTCCTCGATGAGCTCGATAGATCCACCGGCGGCTTCGATCTTGTCCACAGCACCAATGGAGAAGGCATGTGCCTTCACCGTGAGCGCGACCTCGAGATCGCCTTGACCGAGAACCTTGATCTTGCCGCGCTGTTTGACGAGACCGGATTCACGCAGGTCGTCCGGCGCCACGGTCGCACCGGCATCGAATCTGCTGAGGCGCTCGACGTTGACCACAGTGAACTCGACGCGGTTCGGGTTATTGAAGCCCTTCAGCTTCGGGATACGCCGCTGAAGTGGTGTCTGGCCACCCTCGAATCCTTGACGAACCTTGCTACGAGCCTTGAGACCCTTCGTTCCGCGACCAGCAGTCTTGCCGCGACGACCGGCCTCACCGCGACCTACTCGGATCTTGCGTTTCTTGGAGCCCTCTGGGGGCCGCAAATGGTGTAGTTTCATCAGATTTCCTCTACTTCAAGGAGGTGCTTGGCACGAAAGATCATGCCGCGAATGCTCGGGTTGTCCGGCTGTTCGACACTTGAGTTGATCCTTCGCAACCCCAGGCCCTGCACTGTGGCACGTGTCTTCGGTTTCTCACCGATGAGGCTGCGCCGCAGCGTGATCTTGAGCTTGTCAGCCATCGTCACACCTTCGTCCGTCTCAGTTCGGATGAGTTGTATGCAGCGAGCAACGCCGGAGGGAAGATCTCCTCAGCACGCTTACCGCGAGCCTTCGCAACCACGTCCGGACGCATCTGGCCCCTCAGCGCATTGACGGTCGCCTTGGCAACGTTGATGTGCGTCGGGGAACCAAGCGATTTTGCAAGCACGTTGTTGACGCCTGCAGCCTCGAGGATCTGACGTACAGCGCCGCCAGCGATGACACCTGTACCGGGAGCCGCTGGCTTCAAGAGCACACGACTCGCGCCCTGTTCACCGATGATCTCGTGGATGATCGTCTGACCGGCCATGGGAACATCGAACATGTCCTTGCGGGCGAGTTCAAATGCCTTCTGAATGGCGGCAGGGACTTCCTTTGCCTTGCCATAGCCGACACCAACGCGCCCCTTGCCATCACCAACCGCAACCAGCGCGGTGAAGGAGAACCTGCGTCCACCCTTCACAACCTTGGATACGCGGTTGATCGTGATCACACGCTCGTCGAACTCGGGAACGTCACGTTCGCGGCGGTCACGGCGGTCACGGCGTTCGCGGCCACGACCACGACCACGGTCGCCTCCACCTCCTGCGCGACCGCGACCGCGGTCCCCAGGCTTGCCCTTGGGCGGTTTGTCTTGTAGAGGCTGACCCGCTCCAGGCGCTGCTGTCTGCGGTTTCGAACCGTGTAGTTTGTTCTGTTCAGTGGTCATCGCTCGCTCCTAAAACTCAAGACCGGATTCACGTGCTGCGTCGGCGAGTGCCTTGATACGACCGTGGTACCTGAAACCACCGCGATCGAACGCAACCGATGAAACGCCAGCGTCTTTCGCACGAGCACCGACGAGCTTGCCAACCTCTGTAGCGGTATCCACCGTGAGGGTCGGGCCCTTGACGGCAGATTCCTTCGAAGATGCCGATGCAATCGTGCGGCCGCTCTCGTCATCGATGACCTGTGCGTAGATGTATCTGTTGCTTCGAAACACCGCGAGGCGGGGTTTTGCGGCGGTGCCGTGCACCGACTTGCGCACCCTGAAGTGCCTGCGACGGCGTGCGTCTGTGCGGGTACCTCTCATACGGAGACACCTGCCTTACCGGCCTTGCGGCGCACGTACTCATCCACGTACCGAATCCCCTTGCCCTTGTAGGGCTCGGGAGGCCGCACCGCGCGGATGTCGGCAGCGACCTGGCCAACCTTCTGTTTATCCATTCCGCTCACGATGATCTTCGTGGGCTCAGGCACCTCGAGTGTGATGCCGTCAGGGGTCTCGATGTTCACCGGGTGGGAGAAACCGACGAGCAGCTCGAGGGTCTTACCCTTGAGTGCAGCACGGTAGCCAACGCCAACCGCCGTCAGCTCCTTGGAGTATCCCTCCGTGACGCCGATGACCATGTTATTGATGAGCGCCCGTGTGAGTCCATGAAGAGCTTTGTTCTCGCGCTCGTCGTTCTGTCGTGAAACCGATAGCGTGCCGTCATCGACCACCACAGAGATAGAGCTGTTGATTGCCTGCGTGAGTGAGCCTTTCGGACCCTTCACCACGACAGTGTCTCCATTCACCTTCACCTCGACGCCTGGAGGCAGGCTGATCGGGCTGTTTCCAATACGACTCATGTCACCACACCTTGCACAGGACCTCGCCGCCGACATTGCGGCGACGGGCATCGCGGTCAGTCATGATGCCAGCTGAGGTTGACACGATCGAAACACCAAGGCCGCCTCGAACCCTGGTGATGTCGGTCGCGCCCTTGTAGACACGGCGACCGGGTTTCGAGATGCGCTGGATGCCCCGAAGCACCCGCTGCCTCTCCGAGTCATAACGCAGTTTCACGACGAGCTCGGTACCAACCTCGCCGTCAAGGGTCTT
>QMQC01000127.1 GCA_003648875.1 Actinomycetota bacterium | reverse complement strand
GGCTCATCTCCTGCGGCGTCACGGGCCCCACTAGAAATCCATCCCTACGCCATGTCGATCCGGATGGGTCTGCGAGTGCCCTGTAGATAGAGATCGCCGAAACTGCAATGAGCGGCACGCAGTTGTGTGATCAACAGGACGACGGACGCGTACGCCAGCACGGTCGAGACGTCGACCCTGCCTTCCGGGTTGGCCCGCCGTAGTCAACAACGAGCCTCCGATCCTCTCATTCGATGTGGTCACGGCGTCCCTCCACACATCCCCTCACAGGGTAGTCAATGGCAATCCCGTGCGCTTTGCGTCCCCGACACGAGACCGAATGAATAGGGAGACCCCTTACCTTGGTCCAAGACGAAGACATCTGATCTGCAAGGCTGAGCCAAGACCAGATGCGAAACGGGATTTGGGTCAGGACTCCACTGCTGATGAGCTTGGTTCAAACTCGATTCTCGGGGCGTCGGCCCACAGTCTCTCGAGGTCGTAGTACTCGCGCGTTTGTCGGTCGAAGACGTGGATGACAACGTCGCCGTAGTCCAGTAGAACCCACTGCCCATGGTCCGCGCCCTCCTTGCGGATGGGTTGCCTGCCGATGACTCGCAAGGCAGCAACGGCCTCATCGACAAGCGTGAGCACGTTCCTGCGCGACGTTCCGGTTGCGAGCAAGAACACGTCGGTTACGACGAGCAGTCGGGACAGATCGAGGAGAACAACATCCTCACCTGACTTTGCGTCGATGGCGACGGCTGCCGCCCTTGCTGCTTCGATGGCATCCTGGGTGGCGCCGGGTGAGTGTCTCTTCATTGGGCTCGATGATAGGGAGCGAGCATGACGAGAAACACCTGATCCATACAGTTCATTGTCCTTGATGTAGTGATAGATGGACGACGGAACGAGATCATGATACTCCCCGCCTGCAGCCGCCAATATCCTGATCTTGGTCGAAGACAGGTCGATCGGATCCATGTCGAGCCATTTCACCGATCGACCGACCACCTGCTCGACCTGCTCGGCCGCAACACCCGGCCGAGGTACGACGGCCAGATCGACCAGTTCCAAGATTTCGCCACCTCTGTGCCATGTCGGGATGCCGAGGGCAGCGTCCGCACCGACGATGAGCACGTGCCTCTCACCCAGCTGTTCGATCGTATCGATGGTGTATGAGGGGCCACCCCTCGAGATCTCGGCGTCGTCGGCAACGATCCTGTCATCCTCACTCGCCAGGAGCTCGGTCATCGCCCACCGATCCGATGCTGGCGACACTGTGGTGTCGCGCTTCTGCCACGGGTCTCCAGCTGGCATGAGACGTATCGTATCGAGACCCACCTGGGCGTAAGCCGCCCTGGCCATTGCGAGATGAGCGTTGTGAGGCGGGTCGAATGTGCCGCCAAGAATCCCTTGCACGCAACACAGCATAGGTCCGCTCACCGCCGGCGAGGTAGAGACCTCTGGCAGGTGCACGATGGCACCGGAAGGCTGACTGGGGGTCGATGTACGTTCCCGACACTCTCACCGAGAGGTGGTACGCCTCTTCGCCATTGTGTAAGCCGGAGATTCCAACGGTTGATCCCCTCTGGACACGCCCACCTCGGCTGACAACGACGCGCTCGAGATACGAGTACGAGGTCACGACCCCTCCCCCGTGGTCGATCGACACCGTGGTGTTCGCGACGACCCTTCCTGCGAATCGCACGACGCCGGAACCGACAGAGGTCACCCGGGAGCCGGATGGCGCTGCAACGTCGATCCCCCAGTGCCCTGCCCATCGTCCGAGAGGAGCAAACGATCGAATGATCTCAGAGTCAGAAGGGATTCCAAACCCAAAACATGACGACACGAGTTGGGACGTGCCGAGTAGCAGAGCGGCGAGAACACGTTCCATGGTCACCCGTCACCACCGACGACACCATCAACCGTACCGGGTCCGACTGATGTCTCCTAGGGGTCTGTGCCCCGGAGGAACCGGTAGCGCGAACCCGAAAACCGAAGACTCTCCTACGAAGCTGGTGTGACAACCAGAGAGCCGGTCATTCCGGCTTGGGCATGGCCGGAAATGGAGCACTCGAACTCATAGGTACCAGGCGTCTGCGGAACGAGCCCTCCTGAAACAGGCTCACCTCCGTCGGCTGCGACCCGGAATCCGACGGCTTGGATCGTGAGGTCGTGGAATACCGAACCGGTGTTGACGGGGGTGAGGTTGACAGGCGTGTTCGCAACAACGGTGATCGTTTCGGGCGAGAAACCGAACTCGTCAGCTTCGACGATGACGTCTGATGCATCGAGTATCGGAGCATTGGCCCTGCCTGAGGTCGCCGCCTCTTGACCACTTCATGTGGCCGGGGGATCCCATGAAGTTCATCCATCCCGAACCACCCAACACCGAACCGAAGGTCATGGCTCCTCCAACCACGGCAACCGCGACGAGAGCGATCCCGAATCGGAGGAGGCGTGCGTCGCTCATCTCGCCGTCACCCTCTCAGAACAAAGCAATCCACAGGAACGTCAACCCTGCTCCCATACCCCAACCTGACATCATCGCGAACCCTGTCTCTGCCCATTTGCGTGATTCGCCGTGCGTGACATATCATTCTTTCGAACACTGAGAAGATGTCTCAGGAACACGAAACCGGCGGAGTGGTCAAGACGAACTCTATGAGACGTCCGCCCATATCGGAAAGGTGTTCGCCAGCCCACGGTATCGCCTCACTGATGAAGCGGGCTTCAGGCCCTCCGATTCGCGTGCGACATGCCATGCCACCGATGTACCGAGGAAGGTGAGGGCATGACCGAATCCAGGACAGTTGCGATTCTCGGCGGCGGCGTAGGTGGCGTCGTCACCGCACGAACGCTCCGCAAGCGATTGCCGGACAAGCATCGGGTGATCATCGTGGATCGCGAAAGGGACCACCTGTTCGCACCTTCACTGTTGTGGCTCATGACAGGCCAACGCAAGGCATCAAAGATCCAGCGACCTCTCAGCCGTCTCACCAAGAGAGGCATCGAGGTCATCCATGGCGAGATCGAACGGATCGAACCTGCAACGCGGCGCGTGCACCTCACCGACCAAGATCTCGACGCCGACTACCTCGTTGTGTCCCTCGGCGCCGAGCTTGCCCCAGAAACCATCCCTGGCCTGGCGGAAGCCGGCCACAACTTCTACACCCTTCCTGGTGCCGAGAGCCTGCGCGACGCACTCGATGAGTTCACCGGCGGCAGGATCGTCGTCCTCACGGCAACCCCCGCCTACAAGTGCCCCGCGGCGCCGTACGAAGCAGCGATGCTCATCAATGACTACTGCCGTAGGAGGGGAATCGGGGACGAGACCCATGTTGACCTCTATGCCGCGGAACCCGGACCAATGGGTGTCACCGGTCCCGAGGTCTCACAGGGTGTACGCGACATGGTCGAGAACGCAGGGATCTCCTTCCACCCCGAGCATCAGGTGGTCGAGGTCGACCCGCAGGCCAGACACATCACCTTCGGCAATGGGACAACTGCGGACTTCGATCTGCTCGCCTACGTGCCACCCCACCGCGCCCCTCTGGCCGTCCGCGACTCCGGTCTTGTGGACGATTCCGGTTGGATTCCCGTGCATCCCGGGACCATGGACACCCGGTACCCCGGCCTGTACGCCATAGGTGACATAACCGGGATCCTCCTCAAGATGGGAAAACCACTCCCCATGGCAGGGGTGTTCGCCGAACGCCAGGCAGAAGTCGTGGCACACAACATTGCCGCGGAGATCACGGGGACAGGAGCGTCGAAAGAGTTCAATGGACATGGAGAGTGCTTCATCGAGACAGGCGGCGGAAAAGCAGGTTTCGGTGGTGGAAACTTCTACGCAGAACCGACGCCACAGATCAAGCTTCGCAAGGTCGGACGCCGCTGGCACCTCGGAAAAGTGCTCTTCGAGAAGAACTGGTTCCGCAAGAACTTCTAGTGCCGACGACGCATGGATGCGCGGGCAGCACCTACGAAACAAGTCTTCTTCGTCGTGCCATCGGAAGCGTCGCACGTTCCACGAAAGCTTCGAGTTGACGCAGGGTGCGGACCTGATCGACGCTGTCACACGACTCGCTGTAGGTCGACATCACGGAGTCACCCGTATCCCAGAATCGTCTCGGTTCAGGGTTCAGCCAGAAGACGGCCCTGGACTTGTTGACAAGCCGGTCGAACGCCTCGAGGCCTGCGTCTCTGTAGTTGTTCCTTGCATCACCGGTGACGATGACCGTGGACCGGGAAGTCACGGCATCCGAGTAGTGGTCCCACATCTCTGTGAAGGATCTCCCGTAGTCCGAGTGGCCATCTCTCCGCACGATGTCGGCCTCTCTGCTCATCCTTATCAATCCATCAGCGAAGTCGATGTTGGTTGAGAAGTAGTCGGTCACCTCGTCGAGGCCATCGATGAAGGCGAACACGCGCACCTTCGCCAGCTCTGCGGAGATCGCGTATGTGAGCTGCATCGTGAATCGAGCGAAGGTTGCCATTGATCCTGACACATCGCACAGAATCACGATCTCAGGCTTTGACTTTCGCGGATGTTTGAATTGCGGCTCGAGTAGCACTCCCCCATGCCCGAGCGACCGCCTGATCGTACGTCGAACATCGAGTCTTCCTTTTGCGCCATGGCGCCTGCGCTGTCCGAGCCTTGTAGCAAGCTTTCTGGCAAGCGGTCTGATTGCATGTTCGACTTCTTCGATCTCGGCTCGCGTTGCGTGCATGAGATCGACGTCCTCGACAAGGGGAAGACGTCTACTGGATGCCACCTGCTTGCGACCCCTGTCAGCGATGAGCCGACCTGTGATCTCCTGCTCGAGTTGGTCCCTGACCTCTTGCACGAGGGCGTCGGCTCGCTCGTGTTCGATGCGTTCGTCGAGTCCGTCCAAGGGATCATCTCCGATGAGAGCCGCAATCAGCCTCGCCATCAACTCGTCCGTGTCGATGCGCCGAAGCACCCGATATGCGTAATACCTGCCGCCAACCGGTCTACCCGGTTGCATACCTGCATACCGGTCGACAGCGTTGGCCACGAGTCTGCGAAGCTGATCGCTGCTGCCCCCGGTGAGCGCGTCAACAAGGGAATCCAAGAGATCCTCACTTCCCCCGGCACCTGCACCGGCACCGTCGGCTCCGGTTGGTTCTTCGTCTGAGGGCGAAGTGACGTCGCCGATCGGAGCGAGCCCGAAGTACACATCGAATGCCCGATCGAATGCTGGGTAATGGCGGGGGTTCTTGACGAGGGTCGCGCCGAGTGTTGCGCGGAGGGTCTCCCTTTCACTGAGGTCGGTGAACTCGATCGCCTCGGCGGCGTCGATGGCCTCAACCATGGAAACAGGAATTCCAACCACCCTGAGTTCGTCAACGAACTCGGCCAGAGTCGAGATCACTCTGACTCGGCCCCTCCGTCGATATCGAGCGAAAGTTCCTTGGCCGTTCGTTCGATGTCCGTCTGGTACTTGAGGAGCACATTGAGCGTGGATGCGGTGGCTTCATCGCTCAAGTCCTCTGCACCGAGAGCGAGAAGGGTTCTTGCCCAGTCGATGGTCTCTGAGACCGACGGTGCCTTTCGCATCGGTATCTGACGGATCGAGGCGACCGTTCGAGCGATCTTTTCGGCGAACAATTCAGGAAGCTCAGGAACCCTCACACGAAGAATCGCCCGTTCACGCTCAATCGTCGGATAGGGAATGTGGAGATAGAGGCACCGACGTTTGAGAGCTTCAGACAGTTCCCTCGTGTTGTTCGACGTGAGCACGACGAGCGGTTGGGTGACAGCTGTGATCGTCCCGAGCTCGGGAATCGTCACCTGAAAGGAATCCAAGATTTCGAGGAGAAGCGCCTCGGTTTCAACCTCAACCCTATCGGCTTCATCAATGAGTAGCACGACAGGTTCCTCCGAGCGGATCGCCGTCAGAAGTGGC
>QMQC01000126.1 GCA_003648875.1 Actinomycetota bacterium | reverse complement strand
CGAACCGCGTCGTCGGCTTGCCGATCTACTTCATAGCCCAGGTCCTCTTCGCAGTGACCGTCGTGATCCCCTGGACATGAGCGCCCGACGTCGGACCGCCCTCCGCCATCCGCGGTCCGGCATCCACAGTCCGGCATCCACAGTCCGCCATCCCCAGTCCGGCATCCGCAGTCCGCCATCCGCAGTCCGCCATCCACCATCCGCTTCAGCGGAATTCGGACAGGGAGCGCAGCGACCGACCCGAAAGCGAAGCCGCAGGCGAAGCGACCCGTAATCGAGCGTAGGCTTGCACCATGCCGAACATCATGTTCATGCGCCACGGGAAGTCAGATTGGGACACCGATGCGCCAGACGATCACAGCCGGCCGCTGGCTGCACGCGGCGTCGTGGCGGCTGAGCGCATGGGTGAGGTGATTCGAGAACTCCGACTGGTACCCAATCTCGTTGTCTCATCAACAGCAACCCGTGCCCGCTCAACGGCAGAGCTGGCGCGCATCACGGGTGGGTGGGATTCGCGGCTCGTCCTTGATGATGCCTTGTACGGAGCATCGGTGGCTGAGACTCTCACCGTGGCTGCGGAACATGGACGAGACTTCGACCGCATCATGCTCGTCGGTCATCAACCGACCTGGTCGATGGCGGTCCAACACCTGACCGGGGCGAGAGTCGCGATGCGAACCGCGACAGTCGTCGACATCGAGCTGTCGATGATCGATTGGCCCGATCTCCCGAGCGCTTCAGGTTCAATTGTCTCTCTCCTTCAGGCACGGCAGTTCGTCGGCTGAACCATCAGAAGGTTCACACATCTGCTGGAATCGACACCATCGAAATGAAAGGCACGAATGATCGATCTAAGGAGCGACACCGTCACAAAGCCGTCGCAGCGGATGCGCCGGGCAATCGCCGACGCTGCTGTGGGCGACGACGTCTATCACGACGACCCCACCGTCAATGAACTCGAGGGCACGGTGGCCGACCTGCTCGGTAAGGACGATGCAGTGTTTGTCCCTACCGGCACCATGTCGAACCAGATCGCGCTTCGCATCCAGACAAACCCGGGTGACACCGTGCTCATCCATGCGGAAGCACACATAGGTCAGCATGAGCTCGGCGGCGCTGCCCACAACTCGGGAGTCACTCTGACTCGCCTCGTCGGTCCGTACGGAACCTTCTCAGCCGAGCAGGTAGCCGATTCGGTACCAACGCCACACGCTGCACTCCCCGGTCACCTCTTCGCTCCGGTGACGCTCATGTGCCTGGAGAACACGCACAACGACTCAGGTGGCACTGTGTGGGACACGACACAAACACAAGAAGTGCTCAACACTGCAAGGTCGCTGGGTCTCAAAACCCATCTCGACGGCGCGAGACTTTGGAACGCGTCCGCCGCCAGTGGTGTGGATCTTGTGGATCTCGCTCTCGGATTCGACACGGTCAACGTGTGTTTCTCGAAGGGTCTCGGTGCGCCCGTTGGCTCCGCGCTCGCGGGAGCAGCGGATACGATCGAGCAGGCCCGTCGATTCAAACAGATCTTCGGCGGAGGCTTCCGTCAGGCCGGCATGCTGGCAGCCGGAGCGCTTCACGCTCTCGAACACAACCGCGAACGGCTCGTCGATGACCACACCAACGCACGGTCCTTCGCAGAGGCGATCAACGCAGCGGATCAGATCCAAGTGGACCTCGGGTCCGTCCAGACGAATCTCGTCTACTTCGAGACACCCGACGCAGAAGCTCTCGCAAGCGACTGCCTGCACGAGGGAGTATCGATGCTTGCCGTGGGCCGAACAACGATCAGAGCCGTATTCCACCTCGGCGTAACAGCTGAAGACGCTCAGCAAGCCGCCGAAGTAATCAGAAAGCAGTCAGCTATCGCGTAACAGAACGAGAGTGGTCCGAGAGCTCACCTGCAAACTGTGAACTACGAACTGAAGACTCTGCTACAACATCACCGAGACGGTCGCCAGACCGGCTATCACCATCGTTGAGAGTCCAACGATGCCGACAAGTACCGGCTTTGTGAGGATGTCGTCACCCGCATCTTCAGACAGCGTGACCCTTGCTATAACCTCATCGATCGCTGCGTCGTAGTCGTACATGGGTCTCTGCTCATCGGCCGGTGTTGACGGTTCGGGTGCAAGTGGAATCGTCATGGCTTCAGCAAATGCCGACGGCGATTCGGGTACAAAGGAGAGCAATTCGCCCGCAAGATCCATCTGGAACGACCCCTTGCCGGATGGCACGACATCACAGTCGTCCCGTCCCCACGATCCGAGCTCGTCGTCGCCTGCGATCAAACGGACGAGTTCATCATCCATCTCGAGTGATGCATGTAGTCCGTCACCGGTCTCTCCCGGCAGCAGCACTGCCCCTCTGAATACCATGTGCTTCCCGCTTCCGCTCGTCACAACAGTTTCTATCGACCGTTGACAACAAGAAATGAAGCGAAAAGTGCAATAGCTAATCGGGGGTGACTAGTGCCGTGGCACCCAATCACCGGCTGGAGGGAAAGGGAAGTTTTGCATGTGTCGACAGCTCACCGGAAGTCCCGTGACGGTATCTCTGGTGCAGGCCACTCATGGAGTCGACGCGCAACCAGATTCGTGACACCATCACGATACTCAAGCACCCCCTCGACCACGATCCCTACTGCCTTGCGAGCGATCTCGTAGTTGGCTTCCCACACGACAGGCATCATCACGACGTTCATGATCCCTGTTTCGTCCTCCAGGTTGATGAACCGCACGCCGTTTGCAGTTTCAGGTCGTTGTCTGTGGGTGACAACTCCTGCAACCTTGATCCGGAAGTTGTGATTGTGAAGTGCCAGAGCATCCGCGATTGCGACTACATCCTGGGTCTTGAGACGATCCCTGATGAACGAGACAGGGTGCATTACCGAGATTCCCGTTGACCACAGATCTACCTGCATGTGTTCGGTCCCATCCATGGTGGAAAGCTGCGGAGATGTCGTTCGATCCTCCAGCGCAAGACGCCCAGGACCCAGGTCGGCCAGTGTCCCCGATGCCCACATACCGTCCCGTCTTCCAAGCCCAAGAGAACCAAACGCACCAGCAGCAGCGAGTCCCTCATGAGCATCCACAGACAGTCCGGTCCGTTGAGCAAAGTCCTCCGGGGTGGCGAAGGAGCCTGCAGTGATACGTGCAGCTTCGATGCGAGTGATGTCAGCGTCACCCAGATTGCGTACGTAAGCCAGACCGAGTCTGAGGGCAACTGACTGTCGCACAGGATCATCTGCTGCACCCATGCCTCGTCTCCATGTCATGCCGAGATACTCTGCAAGATCGTGCGGATCCGAATCGTGAGGTTCAATTGTGCAGTCGTGGATCGAGCGGTTCACATCAGGTGGAAGCACGACTACACCGTGATGAAGAGCATCAGCAACCAGAGAATTCGGCGAGTAGAACCCCATCGGCTGAGCATTGAGCAATCCCACAAAGAACTCAGCGGGCCAGTGATACTTGAGCCATGAGGCCGCGTACACGATGTATGCGAACGAGACAGAGTGGGACTCAGGGAACCCGAACGAAGCAAACCCTTGCAGCTTCTCCCACAACTCCTCTGCCGGGCCGCCGGTGATTCCCTTCGTCGTCATGCCGTCGAACACCTCCTCTTTGAGCTTCGCCATCTCTTGTGCTGAGCGCTTATGGGTCATGGCCTGACGAAGCCTGTCTGACTGCCCTGGCGTGAAGCCTGCACATACACGTGCGATCTCCATGAGTTGTTCCTGGAAGATGGGAACACCGAGCGTCCTTGCAAGGATCGGTTCCGCTGCAGGATGGATGTACTGCACCGGTTCCTCCCCACTCCGCCTCCTGAGATACGGGTGAACGGACTGACCCTGGATCGGGCCGGGACGAATAAGCGCAACCTCGACCGCGAGGTCGTAGAAAGTTCTGGGCTTCATCCTTGGCAGGGTCGCCATCTGGGCCCTCGACTCCACCTGGAACACTCCAACCGTGTCCGCCCGGGTGAGCATCTCGTACACGATCGGTTCCTGAGGAATGGTCGCGAGATCGATGTCGATCCCATGAACATCTGCAATCGTGTCGACGGACAGATGCAATGCGTTGAGGGCCCCCAGAGCGAGAAGGTCGAACTTGACGATTCCCATCGCTGCTGCATCTGTCTTGTCCCATTGGATGACGGAACGGTCCTGCATCCTCCCCCACTCCATCGGCACGATCTCCCACAACGGGCGACGAGCAACGACCATGCCGCCTGAGTGAATACCCAGGTGCCGAGGGAAGCCATCGAGTCTGTGGCAGACGTCGTAGATGTGTTCTGCAGTAAGACCGCTCGGGAGTTCGACCACGTCCCTGAGCACCTTGGGATCACGCGTATCGATGTACTTGGTGAGTCCGCTCACCTGGGCCTGGGTCAGCCCGAATGTCTTTCCCACATCCTGGAGTACTGAGCGAGCGCGGTATGTGATGACATTCGCGACCATCGCCGCGCGCTCTCGACCATACCTCCGATAGCAGTACTGAATGACTTCCTCGCGCCGTTCGGCTTCGAAATCGATATCGATGTCAGGAGGCCTTCCGCGCTCGTGGGAGAGGAACCGCTCGAATGGAAGCCCGAGGCGGATGGGGTCAACACGCGTGAGGTTGATGCATCGGCACACTGCAGAATCAGCGCCTGAGCCCCTGATCTGGCAGTAGATGCCACGTGACCTGGCGAACCGGACAATGTCCCATGCAACGAGGAAGAATCCTGCGAACCCGAGATCCCTGATCACGCCAAGCTCGTGCTCCAGACGCCTGCGAGCCCTTGGGCTGATACCGTCCTCACTCCCCGGATACACGCTCGCTGCTCCCTCGTATACGAGATCGGACAGATATTCCTCCTCGGTCGTGAAACCGCCCGGCATTGGAAAGTCGGGAAGTTCGGGAGCAAGCAGGTCAAGATCAAAGGCAAGCGCTCGTCCAAGATCCGCTGCTCGCTCAACCGCACCCGGATATCTGTTGAATCGCATCCCCATCTCCTCAGATGTGCGCAGGTGGCGCAGATCCGTGGCTGGGCGGAACCCGTCAGCCTCATCGAGACTCCTGCGACCCCCGATCGCCGCGAGTACTTCGGAGAGATCAACATCATGGCGATATGCGTAATGAACATTGTTGGTTGCGACCGTCTCTATGTCGAGCCGCACTCCGATCTCAGCAAGCATGTCGTTGCGTTTGTCGTCACCCGGCATCCCATGGTTGGTCAATTCGAGGAAGAAGCTGCCACCGAAGATGTCCTTGAGTCTCGCTGCTTCACCCATGGCGCCCAGAAGGTCCCCATCCTGAGCGGCGCGGGGCACTGCACCCTGCCAACAACCAGATAGGGCCACCAGATTTCCGTCCGAAGCTGCTTCAGACAGGTCGCTGTACGAGTATCTGGGAGCGTCCTTCCTCCCTCGATACTGTCCACGGGTGACGAATCTCCCGATCGCCGCATAGCCAACGGGGTCTGGTGCAAGCAATACGAGATGGTCGGTCGGATCGCGATCGATTGGCTTGGATCCATGCATCCGCTTGATACGACCACGCCGAGTGAGATCGCCCTCTCCTGTCTCGGGGATCTCCGTATCGTCAGGATCCATCACCTCTGCAACAGATCGTTCCGTCTGCACGGAGACATCACGAGGCATACCTACCTCAGTGCCATAGACGATCGGCAGTCCGACCTCTGCAGCGTGGGCATGAACCTGTACAGCCCCACGGAATCCGTCATGATCCGTAACACCAAGAGCCTCGTATCCAAGTTCTGCCGCTCGCTGCACGAGTTCGCCAGCCCACGACGCACCGTCGAGAAACGAGTAGTTGGTGTGACAATGGAGTTCAGCGTATCGTGGCATGACAGCATCGTAGTCGAACATATGTTCGATTACGATAGGAAACAATTCACAGCACACGATCAGCAGATTCCCGACTTTCGGCTTCGGACTTCGG
>QMQC01000125.1 GCA_003648875.1 Actinomycetota bacterium | reverse complement strand
TGCTGTGCCATGATTCGAGTAGCCCGCGGTCGCCGGTGACAGTCACGTTCGAGTCATCACCCCGGTTCCACACCGCCAGGTAGAGGTCGTAGGCGTCTCCGGTGAGGGTGACCTCTGCAGGTCCGTCGCCGCGGAATGCCGTGATGCCGTCAGGTCCGCTCGTCCCGCACCCACCTCTCGGGGCTATTCGCAGCCTCCCAGATCGAGATGTTCAACAGCATCGAACGATGGATTGACTTCGCCCGTGACGAGATCGGCCACTGGCCAACCACCAAGGGCCTCGGCATGGACCAGCGCACAGAGATCCTCACGCGCCTCCTCGCCCATGACGAGTCACCCCTCGACACCCAACCCCCACTCCAGTAGCGCAGGAACCGCAACGGTCAAGAGACTCCGCCCATAGCCGGCATGACCCCACAGACGGGCGCGCAAACGCGTGAGCATCGAAGGCTGGTTGGCGGGCAACGCCCACGACAGCTCAGTCTTCTGGCTCGTACAGACAGAAGGGATGTCCCGCCGGATCGATCATCACCGTGAAGTCATTCCGCGGCTGCCACTGTGCAAGCGACGCTCCGAGCGCCTGGGCCGCAGCAACTGCTTCGTCAAGGTCCGAGACGGCAATATCAAGATGCATCATCATCTGTTGATCAATCGCAGTTGTCGGCCATACAGGCGGAACATGGTTTTCCTCAGTCTGGAAGGACAGTCCTGCGCCTCCGTCCGGTGCTGGAAGTTCAACCCAATCCGGTTCGTCGTCAGTGACTTCCCAGCCAAGCAGATCCTGGTAGAAGGCAGCCAGGGCACGCGCATCCTTGGCTCCGAGAACAGTCGCACCGAGGCTCATTGTTTGGCCAGTCATTGTGATGACGGTAATCCGACCATCGATGGGTCGCAATCAGCCACGCGAGGACGACAAGAAATGGTCTGCTCTCACACGCTGATTCGCTACGACCGAGTGATGACTACCCGCTGCCCGATGGCCCGCACGGTCACCGGCTCGACGCCGGTGACCACATCATGGACTGTTCAGGCTGCAACAGGCTCTGTCTACGCACCCTCTCTTCTAACGATCCGATGGACATCGACAGCAAACGCGCTGTCACCACAAGCACGCTCGCGAACATGATGCCGCAGAGGGTCGGCTCCGGAACAGAAGCCACCTTCAGCAACGCCTTCCTCAGAGTAATGGGCGTCCGGCCCGGCGCCTACGGCAGGTATGCATAACCTGCCACGAGAACGGCGTCCACCACCTCGATCACTGGCGCCGTCGGGGCAGCCAAGCGGAAATGTGACAGAATCGGTTGGAGATCTCTTTGAAATACCTGACTCATACCCGACGGATCGCAGCCGAGACTCCCCCGTCGCGCAATCGGGTCATCGATTTCTGGCGGGCCCTGGCGATCGTCTTCGTTGTGCTCGGGCACTGGCTCGCAGCCTCGATCTGGTTGAGACCCGACGGTGAGATCGCGCTCACGAACTCCCTCCAATGGATTCCGTACTCTGCATGGGTGACCTGGATCGTCCAGGTGATGCCGGTCTTCTTCTTCGTCGGCGGTTATGCCAACGCAAGGGCACTCCAGAGAGTCATCACACAACAAGAGCGACGTCGCGCATGGATCACAGAGCGTCTCCGCCGCCTCTTCACCCCAGTCATCCCATTGCTCGTCGTGTGGACGGTGCTGATCATCGTGATGCGTCCATTCATTCCAGCCGATGTGATCCGTGCAGGGGCGATGTCAGCAACGGTGCCGCTTTGGTTCATGGCCGTGTACATCGCACTCACCGCTCTTGCACCATGGACGTATCGATGGTGGCACTCATGGCGCTGGCTGAGCGTTGCGGCCCTCGTTGCCACCACGATCGCAATCGATGTTGCTCGCTTCGCATTTGACGTCCCAACCGTCGCGTGGTTCAACTTCCTGTTCGTGTGGGCTCTTGTGCACCAGGTTGGCTACTGGTGGGCGACACGGGACATTTCGAGAGATCCGATCGCACCTCTCTCTGGGTGGATCGTATTCGGTGCCATGCTCGGCTTGCTCGTCACAGTGACCTGGACAGGGCTGTACCCGGTGGCAATGGTTGGCATCCCTGGTGCACAACTCACGAACATGACACCGCCAACCTTCGCCATTGCCCTCCTCGGCGGAATGCAGGCAGGTGTGATCTGGGGAACACGCAAGGGCATCGAGCGGATAACGCACAACCAGCGTGCATGGCACGGTGTTGTTGCCGTGTCTGGAGTGCTCATGACGATCTACCTCTGGCATCTGAGCGCGATGTCGCTCGTTGCTGCCGGCGGGTTGTTCGCGGCTGACGGCGTCATGTTCTCGATAGAGCCCGGCACCACGGCATGGTGGCTCACTCGACCCCTGTGGCTTGGCCTCCTCGGAGTCGTCACCCTCGGCCTGGTCGCGCTGTTCGCGCCGTTCGAATGGAGGATCTCGAAGAAGCCGACGCCCAACCGTCGAAGCGTCGTGACGGCGGGCGTACTCCTCACTGCAGGGTCGGCCGCCGCGGTGGCGTACTTCGGTCTTGCGACAGCCGAGGGCGCAATCAATTGGATCATCCCAATCGCGGCCATCTTGGGCGCGGGTCTCGTCGGAGCATATCCGGTGTTCCGCAGACGCTACGACGAGTAGCCGGTGAGCAACGCCCGGATCGTCGATGCCTCGAAGTCCCCTATTCGTCCTTCACACGAACCAGAACTGCCGAGCCCCTTGCGGTCACGTCGCCACCGACGAGCAGATCTGATTCGACGATGGCCTTGCGATCCGTCATCTCGACAAGGCGGCCGACAATACGCATCTGAGCCAGTGGTGTTGGTGCCAGATAGTCAACTTCAAGATGCGCCGTCACAAATCGCGGCGATGGCTCTGAACCGATGGCGATGCCAGCTCTGCGCATCGCAAAGATCGCGGCTGAGCCTGCTGAGTGGCAGTCGATGACCGAAGCGATGAGACCACCGTATGTGACGCCGGTGAACGCTATGTGTTGTGGCCCCGGTTGGAAGTCTGTGATGGTCGTCTCACCGTCCAATCGAGTCTTGATCCGGAATCCATGTTCGTTCAAAGTGCCACAGCCGTAGCAGTGGCATGCATCTTCCGGGTATGTGTCCTGGATGGGAACTGCGTTTGCCATGAAGGACATGATGGCAGACGGCCGTCAGCTCTTTGGAGACGTCCGGGGAATCGGGTCGCCCGAGTCGCGTTCAGCTATCGCCCCGGCAAATCAGATCTCTTCCGCGCGGTGCTTGAACCACACTCCCTCAGGGGTGTGTCTGGCCATGCCATCGAAGAGCGTGGCGAACATCTGGGTGGTGGGAAGGCCCATGCTGTCAATGGCCTGGTTGATCATCAGCTTGTGCATCATGAGCTGATTCTGGGGAATCCCTGCGATACGTGCAGCGAGTTCATCGACTCGATCGTCGAGTTCGGATGGGGGAACCGCGTCCAGCACGAGGCCGATCCGTTTCGCCTCGAAGCCATCGATCAGATCTCCTGTGAAGAGCATGCGCTTCGCCTGCTCCGCACCGACTCGATACACCCACATCGCTGTGGTGGGACAGCCCCACACGCGAGCGGGCGGGTATCCGATCCTGGCATCGTCCGCCATCACCACGAGGTCACACGACAATGCGATATCACTCCCCCCGGCGACGGCGTATCCACGGATCTTTGCGATCGTCGGCTTGTGACAGCGCCAGAGTGACATGAAGTGTTCGGTGTTCCGCGACATGCCTGCATAGTCGATCATCGGATCCCACGGCATCGACTGGGCGAACGGCGCATCCGGATTCTCCGCATAGAGTTCGAGGTCGTACCCGGAGCTGAAGGCCCTTCCAGATCCCGTGACGACCACGACGTGAACCGTTGGGTCGTCCTCAGCGAGCCGCACAGCTTCACCGATCTCTGAAGGCATGTGATCATCGATGGCGTTCAAGCGTTCCGAGCGGTCGAGGGTGATCGTTGCCGTGGGGCCTTCAACCCCGTACTGAATGCTATGAAAGGTCATGGACACTCCTCAATGTGTTCGAATCCATGCTACGGGTCGGCGATCTTCCCAGCGCCGTGTGGGGACTACCGTTCGGTGCAACGAAATGGAGATGGCATGGCATCAGACGGATCACCCGAGTTTGAAATTGTCGAAGAGGTCAAGGCGGATACGGTGAAGATCACCCATGCAGGTGCCGCACTCGTTCAAGCGAACACCGTGACCGTCACCCAGGCAGGCGTACAGCGCATCGAAGCGAGCCAGGTAACGCTCGCCCACGGCGGGGCAGCCATCATCGAGAGCGAAACCATGGAGTTGAGCCATGGTGGCGCGGGATTCCTCGTCGCAGACAACGTGGACGTCAAGCACTCGGGTCTAGGAATCAGCTTTGCAGACACGGTGCACGCCCAGGACAGCATCATCGGCGTGCTCTTCGCCGGACACATCGAGGGCACTCCTGACATCAAGTTCGATGCCCGCAGAGCTGCTGCATTCGGCGCCGGCGCGACTGTCGCCCTCTTCCTCCTCAGAAGATTCTTCCCCCGTAGATGAGCCAGCTTTCCGAGGACTGGTATCGCACAGGTGTGTTCTACGAGGTTGCCGTGCACTCGTTCCAGGACAGCAACGGTGACGGTTTCGGTGACATTCCCGGGCTGATCGAGCGCCTTGACTATCTGGCTTGGCTCGGCGTGAGCGTGGTGTGGATGCTTCCGATCCTCCCGTCACCGATGCTGGACGGCGGATACGATGTCACAGACCTCACAGGCATCAGAGAGGGCTATGGAACGCTCGATGACGTACGCACGCTGATCGACGAGGCGCACAAACGAGGGATTCGTGTCATCACGGACTTCGTTATCAACCATACGTCGGATCAACATCCCTGGTTCATCGAAGCGCGCAAACCGGGCTCCCCGAAACGGGATTGGTATGTCTGGACAGACGATCCGAGGCGCTACGGCGACGCACGGGTCATCTTCGTCGACACCCACGACTCGAACTGGTCATGGGATGACGTCGCCGGCGAGTACTTCTGGCACCGCTTCTTCGATCACCAGCCCGACCTCAACTACGAGAACCCCGAGGTGCAGGACGCCGTGATGGATGCGATCTGGTTCTGGCTCGACCTGGGGTTCGATGGGCTTCGTCTCGATGCCGTTCCGTACCTCTTCGAGGAGGACGGCACCGTTTGTGAGAACCTCCCTGCCACTCATGCATATCTGAAGCGCATTCGCGCTGTCGTTGACCGCGAGTACCCTGACGCTGTCATTCTTGCCGAGGCGAATCAGTGGCCGATCGATGTGCTCCCCTACTTCGGAGTTGGCGACGAGTGCCACATGGCATTCCACTTCCCTGTCATGCCAAGGCTGTTCCTCGCCTTGGCGACGGGCGATCCCACTCCCCTAAGCGAAACGCTCAGGGACACACCCGAGATCCCTGATGGCACCCAATGGGCCGTGTTCCTACGCAACCACGACGAGTTGACGCTAGAAATGGTCACGGACACCGAGCGGGACACCCTGTACGCCGAATACGCTCCCGACCCTTCCATGCGGAAGAACGTCGGGATTCGGCGAAGATTGAGTCCGCTGCTCGGTGGCGATCGCCGAAGGATCGAGCTCCTGAACGCGGTTCTCATGAGCCTCCCCGGGTCTCCGATCATCTACTACGGCGACGAGATCGGCATGGGCGACAACATCGACCTGGAGGACAGGGATGGGCTCCGTACGCCGATGCAATGGGATTCGTCCCGGTCGGGCGGATGGTCGAGCGCGAGCCCCGATCAGTTCTACCTACCCGTCATCGACGATCCCGAATTCTGTCCGGCTGAGGTGAACGTCCAAGACCAACGCGCAAACGAAGATTCGCTATTGATGTGGATTCTTAGCCTCATCGCTCTGCCGCCCTCCGAGATGGGAACCGCACCGTGCGAACCGATCGAGACCAACAACACCGCCATCCTCGGGTTCGACCGCGGCACCATCACGGTGTTCGCAAACTTCTCAGATCA